>JANOKQ010000259.1:0-2917 GCA_031419375.1 Acidimicrobiaceae bacterium | reverse complement strand
CGGCTTCCCCGAACTCGACATCCCCATCCCCTGGTGGGGCGGCAGAACCCTCCGCTTCGGCTTCCCACCCCGCTAAACCTCAACGCGATTACCGCAACAACAACTCCCGAGGATCGAGGTTAGCTGCTCGGCCTAGGCCATTCGACCCACGTTCACTCGCAGCGCATGACAACCACTCCGTGTCGCCCTAGGTTCCCCCGCACTTCCTGGCGGAACCGGAGACAATCGTGGAGCGAGCGGATTCACTTGATCGTTACAGCACAACTGGATTGGTCGCTGCGGCGAGATCGATCACGATGCCCGGTCTGGCCCGTCGGGCCTGGTTGGGCCCGCTCGCCGGTGTGCGCTCGGCCGGGACAGGCTCCCGCCGAGCCCAAACCGGCGACGCTTGCCCAGTTTGTCCCGTCTGCGCAAGCTGGCGCGAACGGGGTTGTGGCTCATGTTGTCGGTTGTCGTCGTGGCCGCGTTCCTGTTCGAATCCTGGACCGACTCGGCTGTAGGCGGGGCATCGGCTCATGGCTCGGGTGGACCGGATCCGGCCCTCGCTGGAGCGCAGACGATCGTGACTGCGGACGAGTCGTCGCTGTCGTCGACGGGTCCGCTTCCGGGAACGGTGGTGCTCAGCTTCGATGACGGTCCCGATCCGGTCCACACCCCGGCGGTGCTCGATATCCTTCACCGCGAGCATGTGCCGGCGACCTTCTTCGTCATCGGGCGCAGCGTTGCCGACCATCCCGAGATCGTGCAACGGATGTGGGCCGAAGGGCACGAGGTAGCAAATCATACGTTCACTCACCCGCAGATGGTGGACGAAGCAAGCTGGAGGCAACGGCTGGAGTTGGCGCTCACCGACGGGTGATTGCCGGAGCGATCGGGCGGCGCTCGATCGCCTATCGCCTGCCGTTCAGTGCGGCCGCCGCCGAGGCTTCGCGGGAAGATCTCGAGCTGATCCGTGATGCGGGTGAAGGCTGGCGGACTGCGGTGTTCGCCGACTACTTCGCTCGTGACTACAACGCCGCCAGCGCCGACGACATACTTGCGAACGTCGATCGACTCGATCCGTCCAAGGGTCTCGTGCTGCTCCTGCACGACGGCGGGGGCGATCGCAGTGCGACGGTGGAGGCACTCGAGCAGCTTGTCCCATTGCTGCGCGAGCGGGGGTTCACCTTCGTCAGTCTCTCCGAAGCAATGGGGGCGAATGATCAGGCGATCAACCCGCCGGCCCCCGCCATCGAACGGTGGTCCGGGCTGATGCTCATCACGGTGCTTCGGGTCGTGGGCGCCCTACGTGGCGGCGCGCTGCTTCCCCTCTACGCGCTGCTCGGCTGGGGCTTCCTCAAAGTCGCGCTCGACGTCGTGTTGCTTCTTGCGCATCGCCGCAAGACGCTGCGCCGAGCCATCGTGGGCGGGTATCGGCCGACCGTCAGCGTGCTGGTCCCTGCCTACAACGAATCCGTGAGCATCGCCGACGCTCTGCGCACGATCGCGGCGAGCGACTACCCGCTGCTCGTGATCATCGTCATCGACGATGGATCGTCGGATAACACCGCGTCGATCGCCTCGAGACTGGGGATCGCCAACGTGAAGATCATCGTTCAGCGCAACGCCGGGAAGGCTGCGGCGCTCAACCGCGGCGTGGCTGCCGCACGTGGTGACATCGTGATCTGCGTCGATGCTGACACCGTGTTCCAACGCGACACCGCGTCCTGGATCGTGCAACCGTTCGCGAAGGCCGATGTCGGCGCGGTGAGCGGCAACGTCAAGGTCGGCAATCGCCACTCCCTCCTCGGCCGCTGGCAACACCTCGAGTACAGCCATGGACAACAGACCGAGCGTCGCGCACAAGAGATGCTTGGCCTGACCTGGTGCATTCCCGGTGCCATCGGTGCGTTTCGGCGCGAGGCGCTGCAACGAATCGGTGGGTTCACGGTCGACACCATGGCCGAAGACACCGACGTCGCAGTACGGGTGTACCTCGATGGTTGGCGGTCGGTGTTCGAGCCGCGAGCGATCGCCTGGACCGAGGTGCCGACAACGTGGCGGCCGTTCGGGCGGCAGCGCATCCGCTGGCACTTCGGCAGCTATCAGGTGCTGTGGAAGCACCGGAAGCGACTCGGCCGTCGTCCCCGCCGTTTCGGTCTGCTGATGTTGTTGCCGTACACCTTCGTCTCGCTCGTCGTGACCCCGCTCGTGTTGCCGGTCATCGATGTCCTGGCGGTCACCGAGGTGGCTGCCGACGGCCCCGGACACATCGTGCGGCTGTGGCTGTTGATGAACGTGTTTCGGACCGCGTCAGCGATGCTCGCACTTCACTCGGATGGGGAGAAGATGCGCAGCGCAGTTTACTTTCCCGTCCAACAGTTCGTCATCCGGTGGATGTACGTGCTGCTGTCGATCAAGGCGATGCGGATGGCGCTGGCTGGACAGCTCGTCGTCTGGAACAGTCCGAACCGGGCTGGCGATGCCGGCGAGACGATGGCCGAGACATCGACCGAGACACCGACCCGTGCGGGAGCGATCAGCGAGCGCGGCAGCGCAGACCCAGCCGTGCCGGTCGGGTTCGTCCCCGGTGTCATCGTGCATCAGCTCGAACCCGCGGTCCATGCCCGTCAGATCTTTGCCGCTGCAACCGGACACCGGGCCGCGGGCGTGCACGCGCTCGAAACACTGGTCAAGGTCGGCGCGTTGGCACCGGTCGTTGCGCTCGCACTGTCGATCGCTTCCCTCGACCAACCGCCTCGGGGAGTTGAAGTCCCCCCGCTGGATCCACAAACCCTGATCAGTGACGCTCGGATGTGAGATCCCGTTCGTTACTCGGTGATGATGACGAGCCGTCGAGTGTTGTTGGCCGATGTGCGCAATGTTCTTATTGTCGGCTCGTTCCAATCTCAATTTCAATCCCCGATAGCAGAGTTGT
>JANOKQ010000258.1:0-3018 GCA_031419375.1 Acidimicrobiaceae bacterium | reverse complement strand
TGGCCACCGCCGAGGAGCAGATCGCCGCAGCGAAGGAAGTCGGCGTTCCGTACCTGAGCTGCTACTCCACCGACGACCCCGATTTCGCCAACAACAACCTGTTGATGCAGTGCGGTGACGACACCGGCGTGTACGGGACCGGCAACCTGATGGGCAACTGGGTCGTGGTCGACTCCGCAGGCGCAGCCAACGTGTTGCTGGTGAACATTCCCGACTTCCCGGTGCTCGTGTCCGAAGCCGAGGGTGCTGCCGCGGCATACAGCGAGAACTGCCCAGGGTGCACGTTCGAAGAACTCAACGTCACCATCGATCAACTCGTCGCCGGTGAAGTGCCGGCGGCGGTCGCGTCAGCGGTGCAGGCCAACGAAGCCATCAACTACATTCAGTTCACCTTCGGTGACCTGCCGGCCGGCGTGGCCGACACCCTGGAGGAATCGGGTCTGCTCGAGGGCCGCAAGATCGTCGGTGTCGACTTCAGCGCTTCGATCGGGCTGCCCGAGATCATCGCCGGTCGCCACTCGGCATGGACTGCCAACCCCAAGCCGTACGCGGCGTGGTTGATGGTCGACGCGATGGCCCGCCACTCGCTGGGGATGGACAACCCCGACGAGCGCGCCAACGCGTTGCTGCCCACCTTTGTCGTCAGCGATGCCGCAGGAGCGCAGGCCATGCTCGACCTCGGCCCCGATGGCTGGCCGGGACCGGCCACCATGGCTGATCAGTTCAAGGCCCTCTGGGGCGTCTGAGTTTCACTGCATGTGACGTGAGAGGGCCCGGGTGAACCCCGCCCGGGCCCTCACATTTCTGTTTGAAGATCGAAACAAAGCGAAAGCGAGGCGTCGAGTGATCAACTACCAGGACATCTACCACACCGGTATCCGGGTCCCTGATCTCGACGCGGCGATGGCCGAGCTGGCGGGCCCCCTCGGTGTCACGTGGGCGACCCCCGTGTCGTCGCCAGCGCAGCCGGCATGGACGCCCGAGCACGGCCAGCAGCACCTGCCACTGCGGTTCACGTATTCGTGCGAGGGCCCGCAGCACATCGAGCTGCTCGAGGGTCCACCGGGTTCAATCTGGGATGGACGCGAGCGGCCGGGGGTGCATCACGTCGGGTTGTGGGTCGACGATGTGGCTGCGGCCACACGGGAAGCGGTGGTTGCGGGCTGGGTGTGCCTGCTTGCGCAGGTGTCGCCCGACGAGGGGTACGGCACCTACACCTATGTCCAGCCGCCGGGCTCGGCGATGCTGGTCGAATACGTCAGCACTGCGGCCCGGCCGCGATTCGAACAGTGGTGGGCAGGGGGAACCCTGTGACCACTCTCCCTGTGACCACTCCTGTGACCACCACGATCAATGACGAGGAGTCGAAATGACAACTGCAGCCGTCGAAGGTTTGCGTTCCACCCACGGTGATCTCCGCTCGGTACTCGACGCGCTGACCACCGCCGACTGGGCGCTGCCAAGTGCGTGCTCGGGCTGGCGCGTCCATGACCTGGTCGCCCACATCACGTCCAACTTCAAAGAGCTGGTCGACCCGACGCCCGCCCGGCCCGACGCCGAGCCGGCCCCGGCGGTGGGTGCCGAGCAGGCGATGGAAATGCTCGTCGCGCCGCGCAAGGAGTGGACCCCGGAGCAGTTGCTCGCCGAGTACGACCGCTACGTCGATGGAGCGTTTGCCACGCTAACGGCGATGCAGGACGAGCCGCTCGCGTCTACCCCGCTCGACGTCGCCGACCTTGGCACGTACCCGATGCAGATGCTGGCCAACGCTTACTGCTTCGACCACTACTGCCACCTTCGACATGACCTGCTGGCCCCCCGTGGGCCGCTGAGCATGGCCATCGCCGACGCCGACGATGCACGGTTGCGGCCCGGCATCGACTGGATGTGGGCAGGGTTGCCGCAGATGTGCCGTGCCGCCATGCGCGTCGTCGACCAGCCGTTCACCGTGGTGCTCACCGGTGCAGGCGGTGGGCGCTGGACGTTGCACCCGGCATCACCCGACGACGGCGGATTGATCCGCATTGTCGAGGGTGCCGACGGGGTGGCGACGGCCACGTCGAGTGCGCACGAGTTCGTGAGCTGGGCCACCGGGCGCGGCGCTTGGCGCGACGCCTGCACGCTCGACGGCGACACCGACTACGCAGCCCGCGTGCTCGACGCGATCGACATCATCTGACCAGCATCATCTGACCAGATCATCCACCCGACCAGATAATCCGACACCAACGAAGGAGAGTCCACTGTGATCGACGAACCCCTCAGCCGACCACGATCCCCCGGGATCAGCTACCAGCAACTGCTCGACACCGACACCCACGAGGTGCCCGCTGTACTTCGACTCGAATCACCGAAGTACCTCGGTAGCGCCGACGTGTCGATCGACCGGTACATCTCGCATGCGTGGCACGAACGCGAGGTGTCGCACCTGTGGAGCCGCGTATGGCAATACGCCTGCCGCGAGGAGGAGATCCCCGAGGTCGGCGACTATCACGTGTACACGATCGTGCGGTCGTCGTTCATCGTCATCCGTACCGACGAGCACACGATCAAGGCGTACCCGAATGCGTGCTTGCACCGCGGCCGCCAGCTGAAGGAGTATGACGGCAGATGCTCGGAGATCCGCTGCCCGTTCCATGGCTTCGCCTGGACCATCGGCGGCGATCTGAAGGACATTCCGGCGCGGTGGGATTTTGATCACGTGGCTGCCGATCAGTTCTCGTTGCCCGAGGTGAAGGTCGGTGTGTGGGCCGGATGGGTGTTCATCAACCCCGACCCGGATGCCGAGCCGCTCGCAGACTTCCTCGGCGAGATCGTCGACCACTTCGCCGAGTGGGACATGGCCAACCGGTACAAGCAGGTCCACGTCGCCAAGGTCGTGCCGGCCAACTGGAAGATCGCCCAGGAGGCGTTCTGTGAAGCGTTCCACGTGAACGCAACCCATCCGCAGGTGATGCCGTACCTCGGCGACACCAACAGCCAGGTCGACATCTGGGACAACTTCGCCCGGGTGATCAC
>JANOKQ010000257.1:0-4654 GCA_031419375.1 Acidimicrobiaceae bacterium | reverse complement strand
GGTGCCCCGTTTCGCCCGGCAATACAAGTCCGGGCTGACGATCTTGCGACGATCCAGACACGATCCCCACGGACTGTCAACGCGAGCCCCCCGCACCCACGGAGCGCGGCAACGACGCACGAGCACCGGCGGATCAGCGGGTGCGGATGAGCGGCTGCGATTCGAAACCGGGCCCGAGTAAGCGCGCCGCTTCGGCCAGCCAGGTTCGTTCGACTCGATCGGCGGTGACGCCTTTCGCCTTCACCGTGAGCAGCGGCGTCATGCCATCGAGCAGTGCGGCGAGCACGAACATCGTCTCGTCGGCGTCGCTGTCGAGGAACTCGCCCACGCGTTGACCGTCACGGATCACCGCCCGCAGTGCAGCCCGCCACCGCCGGTCCATGCGGTCGCGTTCCGACGCAGCGGTCGGGTCACGGATCGCCAGCACCGCCAGCTCCATCCACAGCGCCCAGTCGTAGTGGTGCAGCATCGCCTCCACCAAGGTCCGCAGGCGCTGCGATGCCGTTTCGCCCGCGGCGACCGGTGCGGTGTAACGATCGTGGAACTCTTGTTCGCGCAGCGCCAGCGCCTCGGCGAGCAGCCCGTGCTTGCCATCGAACCAGTACAGGATCGCGGCCGGGCTGGTGCCCGCGACTGCTGCGATGTCGACGACCCGGGCGTTGGCGTACCCGCGCTCGGACAACACCTCGGCCGCTGCTGCCACGATCTGCCCCTTGCGCACGTGATCGAGTCGGGGTCGGGGCATGTGGCTCGCTTTCGGACGCTTCGGGCGACTTCTCGAAGCCGTCCGGATGAATCCTGAGTGTATATTCAGCTTATGACCTTGACGGTGGCCGTGGTGGGGACCGGACCTCGCGCTGCCGGTTGGGCCACCCGATTTGCTGCCGCCGGACTGGACGTGATCGTCGATGATCCAACCGTGCCGGCCGAGGTCGTCCAGCGCTGGCCAATGGCGCAGCGCCTGGGGCTTTTCCCCGGAGCGAGCCCCGCCCGCGTACGACTCGCTGACGATGCATCCGAACTTGCCCGAGCCGATCTCGTCCAAGTGATCGGCACGGCAACTGCTCCACCCGGGGCACGCCTCGTTGCCACCGACGCCACCGCGCACGCCTACGAGCCGATCCATGTCGTGCCGCTCGTCGCGCTGAGGGCGGGACCGCGCGACGACGACCTGCGCGTGTTCTACACCTCGATCGGGATGGTCCCGTGCGGCCCGGACACGCCGACGGAACAGACCCAGCCCCTGGGGCAAGGCCTCGTAGACGTGACCGGCGGAGACCCTGCGGCGATCGTTGCTGTGATGCGTTCGTTGCGCCCGTCGGGCATCGGCGCGGGTGCCGCCGTTGCCGCGCACGAGGCTCGCCGGCTCGCCAGCGAAGCTCCCGCCCGCTGGCGTATCGGCGACGCCATCGGTGCGCCACTCGAGCTCTACACCACCTTCGTCGAGCCCGACTGGGTCGACTACAACGACCACATGACCGAGGCCGCCTACCTCACCGCAGCGGGCTGGGCATCCGATGCGCTGTTCCGCTACATCGGCGACGACGAGGCCTACCGGGCCGCCGGGCACAGCTTCTACACGGTCGAGACACACGTGCACTACCTGCACGAGGTGAACGTCGATGAGCCGCTGCTGTTCCGCACCCACCTGCTCGGCGCCGATGCCAAGCGGATGCACCTCGTCCACCACATGCATCACGGGCTCACCGACGGGCTGCTGTCGAGCGTGGAGCAGATGCTCGTCCACGTCGATACCGAAGCCGGACGTTCCGCACCGATCCCCGACGACATGGCCGCGGCGATCTTCGCAATCGTCGATGCCCACTCCGCCGCGCCAGCCCCGTCGCACGTCGGCAGCGTGATGCGCCTACCGCAACGCACCTGACCCCTGCCACCCACCCTTTCCCAGGAGATTCGATGCACTTCCAACTGTCCGACGAACAGCAGATGATCGTCGAAACGGTGCGCGCGTTCACCGAGCGCGAACTGTTCCCCCACGAAGACACCGTCGAACGGCTCGGCACAGTGCCAGCCGATCTCGTCGCCCAAATCAAGCGACGCGCGATCGACGCCGGGTTGTACGCGGCGAACATGCCCGCCGAGCTCGGCGGAGGTGGCCTCGACAGCTTCGACGTCACCCTCGTTGACCGTGAGTTCGGTGCGGCGACCTACGCATTGCAGTACATCGTGGCCAGGCCGTCGAACATCCTACGCGCCTGTACCGGCGACCAGATTGACGAGTACCTGCTGCCCACCATCCGCGGCGAGCGCGTCGACTGCCTGGCGATGAGCGAACCGGCTGCGGGCAGCGACGTGCGCGGCATGCAGTGCAGCGCCCGCCGCGTCGGCGACGACTACGTGATCAACGGCAGCAAGCACTTCATCAGCCACGCCGATCTCGCCGACTACGTCATCCTGTTCGCGGCGAGCGGCGAGGAGCAGACCAGCCGTGGCCCGAAGAAGCTGATCACCGGGTTCCTGGTCGATTTCGATACTCCCGGTTGCGAGGTGGTCCCCGGCTATGAGTGCGTCTCCAACCGCGGCTACCACAACCTGATCATCAACTTCGACGACTGCCGGGTTCCGGCCAGCAGGATTCTCGGCGAGGAACATCGCGGCTTCGATGCGGCCAACGATTGGCTCGGTTCCACCCGGTTGCAGGTTGCTGCCGTGTGTGTGGGGCGCGCCCGCCGGGCGCTGCGCAACGCGACCCAGTGGGCGGCAACGCGCCAGCAGTTCGGCCAGCACATCGGCACGATCCAGGGCGTGTCGTACAACCTGGCCGACATGCAAACACGCCTCGACGCAGCCGAACTGCTCACGCTGCGCGCCGCCTGGAACGACACGCAGGGCACGGTCACCGATTCGGAGATCGCGATGGCCAAGGTGTTCTCCAGCGAGATGTGCCAGTTCGTCACCGACGAGGCGATCCAGATCCTCGGTGGCATGGGGTTGATGAGTGAGCTGCCGCTCGAGCGGATGTGGCGCGACACGCGCGTCGACCGGATCTGGGACGGCACCAGCGAGATCCAACGGCACATCATCTCGCGGGCGATGTTGCGCCCGTTCGGAGCCTGACGCGTGCCTGACACCGACGTAGCCCCCGATGCCCGCTGGGATCTGCACCGCATGCTGCAGCCACGCTCGATCGCCGTGGTCGGCGGGGCAGCGGCGCAACGGGTGGTCGAGCAATGTGTGAAGTTGGGCTTCGCCGGTCCGATCTGGCCGGTACACCCGACCCGGACGGAAATGGCTGGGATCGCGTGCGTACCCACCCTTGACGATCTCCCCGGAATACCCGACGCCGTGTTTGTGGGCGTCAACCGGCACGCCACGGTGACCGCCGTCGCCGCACTCGCAGCCGCCGGTGCCGGCGGTGCCGTGTGCTTCGGGTCGGGATACACCGAGGCCGGCGATCGCGAGCTACAGCAGGCGCTGGTCACCGCGGCCGGTGCAATGCCGTTGCTCGGCCCCAACTGTTACGGCTTCGTCAACACCTCCGAACGGGTCGCCCTGTGGCCTGACGAACACGGCATGAGCCGCCGCGAACAGGGGGCCGCGATCGTGTCGCAGAGTGGCAACGTCGCCGTCAACCTCACGTTCCAACAACGCGGTCTACGTCTCGCCACGATGATCAGCGTCGGCAACCAGGCTGTCGTCGGTACCGAAGACTGCATCGAAGCACTGCTCGACGACCGCCGGATCACCTCGATCGGCCTGTTCCTCGAAGCTGTCCGCGACCCGCAACGGTTTGCTGCAGCCGCGCTGCGTGCCCGCGATCTGCACGTGCCGATCGTTGCCCTGCAGACCGGACGATCGGCGGCTGGAGCGATGATCGCCACGTCGCACACCGGCTCGATGGCGGGTCGCGCCGCCTCCTACGACGCACTGTTCCAGCGGTACGGCGTCGCCACCGTGCACACACCGGCCGAACTGGTCGAGGCGCTGAAGTTGCTCGACCATGGTGGCCCGCTACGCGGCCGCTCGATGGTGTCGCTCAGCTGCTCAGGAGGTGAGGCCTCGCTGGTCGCCGATCTCGCCGAGGGCGGGCCGCTCGTGTTTGAACCGTTCACCGACGAACACCGCAGCCGGATCGAAGCGACGCTGACCGAGCTCGTCTCGGTCAGCAATCCATTCGACTATCACACGTTCATGTGGGGCGACCGGGCCGCCACCGCAGCCTGCTTCACCGCCGTGATGGGTGGGCCCCAGGATGCCACGATGCTGGTGCTCGATGCGCCGCCCGGTGCCGACAACGATTCGACAGCATGGTACGCAGCGGCAGACGCACTCGCCGACGCGGCCATGCACACCGGTGGCCGGGCCGTGGTCGTGGCGACGCTGGCCGAGTGTCTCGACGAGCCGTTGCGCAATCATCTGCTCGAGCGTGGCGTCACTCCCCTCCTCGGGCTCGCCGAGTCGCTCGCTGCCCTCGGCGTCGCAGCATCGCTCGGTTCCGCAGATCCGGCGTCCGCCGAGACACGCGCCGCAACCCATGCCGCGGTGCCACTGCCCGGCGCACACCGCGAGATCGACGAGGCGGCAGCGAAGGACCGGCTCCGGGCAATCGGCGTCGACGTGCCGATCGGGACGGTCACCACGTCGGCGGGCCTCGCCTCTGCTGCCACCACGATCGGCTATCCGGTGACGGTCA
>JANOKQ010000256.1:0-4614 GCA_031419375.1 Acidimicrobiaceae bacterium | reverse complement strand
CGACGGCACGCTCGTCGAAGTCGAAGACGGCCAGATCGTCAACGGCACGGTCGTCAAGATCGATCGCGACGAAGTTCTCCTCGACATCGGCTACAAGAGCGAAGGCGTCATCCTCGCCCGCGAGCTGAGCATCCGTAACGACGTCAACCCGCACGAGATCGTCTCGCTCGGCGAAGCGATCGAAGCCCTCGTCCTCACCAAGGAGGACAAGGAGGGTCGCCTACTGCTGTCGAAGAAGCGAGCCCAGTACGAGCGGGCATGGGGCACGATCGAAAAGGTCAAAGAAGCCGACGGCATGGTCGAGGGACCGGTCATCGAAGTGGTCAAGGGCGGTCTCATCGTCGACATCGGTCTGCGCGGCTTCCTGCCCGCGTCGCTCGTCGAGCTGCGCCGTGTTCGCGACCTCGCCCCGTACGTGGGCAAGACCGTGCAGGCCAAGATCATCGAGCTCGATAAGAACCGCAACAACGTCGTGCTCAGCCGCCGGGCGTATCTGGAAGAGACGCAGAAGGAAAGCCGCGACAGCTTCCTCACCAACTTGAAGCCCGGTGAGATGCGCGAGGGCGTCGTGTCCAGTGTTGTCTCCTTCGGTGCGTTCGTCGACCTCGGCGGCATGGACGGCTTGATCCACGTCAGCGAGCTGTCGTGGAAGCACGTCGACCATCCCGGTGCCGTTGTCGCTGTTGGCGATCAGGTCACCGTCCAGGTGCTCGACGTCGATTTCGAGCGCGAGCGGATCAGCCTGTCGCTGAAGGCCACCCAGCAAGACCCGTGGCAAGAGTTCGCCGGCAGCCACGAGATCGGTCAACTGGTCTACGGCCGGGTCACCAAGCTCGTCCAGTTCGGTGGGTTCGTGCAGGTCGGCGATGGCATCGAGGGGTTGGTGCACATCTCCGAGATGAGCGCCCATCATGTCGATTCGCCCGAGCAGGTCGTCACTCCTGGCGAGGAGCTGTGGGTCAAGATCATCGACCTCGACCTTGCCCGGCGGCGAATCAGCCTGTCGATCAAGCAGGCCGCCGAAGGTGGCGAACTGGCCGAGGAGTACCGCCAGCACTTCGAAGTCGACGAGCACGGCAACTGGACCGCCGGCGCCGACGACAGCGAGCGCGAAGCCGCATGGGCCGAGTACTACGGCGACGACGGCCCGCCGACCGACGGCCCGCTTCCCGACGGCCCACCTCCACACGACGCAGCACCGGCTGCGGCCATCGAGGACGCTCCTGCGGCGCCCGCCGACGACGAAGCTCCGGCAGAAGAGTCCGTGTAGGAGATCGTCTCCACAACCTGTTCGATGCCGACCGGTGCACCCGGTCGGCATCGTTCGTTTTCGATCAGTTGAGCTTGATGATGCCCATCTTCATCGCGGTCAGGACCGCCTGGGTGCGGTCGCGGGCCTGCAATTTTTCGTAGATCGAGGCGAGGTGGTTCTTCACCGTCTTCTGGCTGATGAACATCCGCTCGGCAACTTCCGACGTGGCCAAACCGTCGACGATCAGCTGCAGCAGCTCCTCTTCTCGTTTGGTCAGGATCGAGGCGGGCTCGTCGACCGTGGTCGCCTCGGCCAGCATCACCTCGGCCAGTCGCGGCGACAGGATGCGATCACCGTTGGCGGCCAGTTTGATCGCCAACATCACCTCTTTCACGGTTGAGTCCTTCGTCATGTAGCCAACGGCACCGGCCTTCATCGCCCGTTCGATCACGTCCCGGTCGATGTGCATCGTGAGGATCACCACGCGCTGGCGGGCGTCGGCCGCCATCAACCGGCGGGTGGCCTCGATCCCGTCCATGTTCGGCATCGACACATCCATCAGGATCACGTTGGGTTTGGTCTCGAGGGCGATGCGGACGGCGTCGCCGCCGTTGCTCGCCTCGGCGATCACATTGATGCCTTCGGTTTCGAGCGAGCGCCGCAAACCCTGGCGCAGCATCGTGTGGTCGTCGACCAGCATCACTGATGGGGAGCGCTTCATGAGGTTGCCTCATCCCCGCGCAGCTCGACGGTCACGCGTGTGCCTGTGCCTGCGGCGCGATGAGCGATCATCGGCTCGTGGCGCAGCGTTGCCCCGCTTCGTTCCGCCCGTTCCCTCATTCCGACCATGCCATATCTATCGGTCGCCGGAGCCGCCGTGTTGAGTCCAACTCCGTCGTCGTCGATCCGCAGGAACACAGTGCCGTCGACGGCGCGGTACTCCACATGGACAACCGCAGCGTTGGCATGCCGCTCGACGTTGGTGATCGCCTCCAAGGCGAGCTGCCACAGCTCGCGCTCGACGGGGCGCGGTGGACGGAACGAGGCGTGGATATCGGCCGTAATGCTGAGTGTCGTGCGCGACCGGACCCTGGCGAGGTGGTCGCCGAGCACGCGTGGAAGGTCGCGGTCGTCGGTGACATCGGTGCGCAGATCGTGCAGTGTCTCGCGGATCTCGTTGATGACACCGGTGATGTGACCGCGCAACTCGGCCAGGGTCTCGTCGACCGCCTCGCCACGGGCTGCCAACGCCTGGGCCCGGTCCACCTCGAATCCGAGGAAGGCGAGCGACGAGCCGATGTGGTCGTGCAGGTCCCTCGCAATCCGGGCCCGTTCTTCGTTGACTGAGGCAGCCCGGATCTGGCGGAACAGCCGGGCGTTGTCGATGGCGATCCCGAACGACTCGGCCAGGCCGTGCACGATCTCGCTGTGCTGCTGGGTGTGCGCATCCGGGTGAGAACACTCGATGGCCAGGAGCCCGAGCAGGTTGCCGCGGGCGCGCAGCGCGGCGTACACCCCGCTGGCCCCATCGGCGGTGAGCGCGCTTCCATCCGCCAGGTGTGGTTCGCGGACCGTGCGGGGGGACTCGACTGCTGGCTGGATTGATGCCGGCAAGCGGTCGAGCGACAGCGTCGGCGCACTCGCCGACCCAATGGCGCGGAACACTTCGAGTTGGCGGTCGGTGTCGTTGTCGAGGTACAGCACCAGCGAGTCGGCGGGCACCAGCGACGACACTCGCTTGAGCGTGGAGTCGACCACGTCGTCGAGGTCGAGCGAGGTGGGCATGCTCTGGGCTACGCGTTGAAGGGCGAACAACAACGAGTTTGCCTCGGCGAGGCGGCTGACCCGAACGTTGGCCGCATCACGCTGACGGGCCGCGTCGACACCGGCGCGCTGGGCGAGTCCGCTGGTGAACACCACCGTGCCGATCAGCGCGGTCCACACGATGACATCGTTGAGACTTCGGCGCATTGCGTTTTCGGCAAGGAACTGTGCCGACACGAGCCCGATCGTCGACGCCGCGAGTTGCGCGGCGAACACGGTCCCGGCGGCGAACCCGGCAATCATCGCCGACGGGATGAGACACAGCGCCAGGGGGGACAGCCACGCTCCCGTCAGCATCACGAGCGCCGTGAACAGGGCCTGCTCCACCACGACCCGCAGCCGCACCCCCATGTCGTCGTGATGGGGGATTGGCCGGGCAATGACGACCGCGGTGTAGACCGCGGCCAGGGCGAATGCCAGCCACAACCGCCAGTTGCTGGCCGAGAAGTCGTCCCGTCCCTGCACCGCGGCGCCGGCCAGGGCGAGGATCCGGAACGGCCACAGTGGTGCTGACATCACCAACGCGGCGGAGGGCTGAGGTTGGGCGCGTCGCTCGGTGAGCGTCGAGGTCGACTGCTGCTCGACGAACTCGTTGCCGGGATCGATACCGGGATCGTTGCCGTCAGCCACCAGCGTGCATAGTAGTGACGCTGGCACGACAGTCTGGGGAACACATGATTTTGGTTGGACTGACGGGTGGCATCGGGTCGGGCAAGTCCACGGTCAGTGCTGAGCTGGCGCGTCGCGGTGCCGTCATTGTCGATGCGGACGCGATCGCGCGGCAGGTGCAGCAACCCGGCGAGCCGCTGCTGGCGCAGATGGCCGAACGGTTCGGAGCCGACGTGATCAAGCCCGACGGCTCGCTCGATCGTGCCGCCGTGGCGGCGATCGCGTTCACCGACGAACAGGCGCTCAAGGATCTCAACGCGATCGTTCATCCGGCCATCGGCGCCGAGATGAACCGGCAGGTGCTCGCCCAGCGCGACAGCGATTCGGTGGTGGTGATGGACGTCGCTCTGCTGATTGAGAATCCACGCGATGGGTTGCAGGCCACGATCGTCGTCGACCTCGACGTCGATGCGCAGGTGCAGCGCCTGGTCGAGTTCCGCGGGTTCGACGAGGCCGATGCGCGGGCCCGCATCTCCCGCCAGGCCACCCGCGAGCAGCGCCTCGCCCGGGCTACGCACGTCATCGACAACAACGGCACGCTCGAGGAGCTGTTGCCCCAGGTCGCCCGGCTGTGGGACGAACTCACTGCGCTCGCGCAGCTGCCAGTCGACTTCGAACTACCTCCGCCGCGAGTCGGCACGATGTGATCGAACGTATGTTCCGCTGGTAGGCTTGTCGCTATGGCCGCGCCTGTGCTCACCGGTGATCCGTTCAAGGTGGTGTCCGATTTCGAACCGGCAGGCGATCAGCCGCAGGCGGTCGCCAAGCTCACCGAAGGTTTGCAGCGCGGCGACCGGTTCCAGACGCTGCTCGGCATCACCGGCTCGGGTAAGAGCGCCACCATCGCATGGACGATCGAGCAGGTGCAG
>JANOKQ010000255.1:0-5221 GCA_031419375.1 Acidimicrobiaceae bacterium | reverse complement strand
GTTCCCCTCACCCAGATCCCAGCGTCGGTTCATCAACCCCGACCTCACGGGCGACCTCAGCAACCGGGCGACCAGCCCAGCCGCACGGATCGAGACAGTTCTACGACTGGTCCTCGAAGTATCTGCGCTGGCGCGACACCCACACCCGTGATCCGAAGTCCACGAGCCCGAACGTCGCGATGATCCGCGCCTCGGTTTGGGGGGAGCGGTCGTCAACACTGCGTCGATGGCCGGCGTCAGCGGGGCACCGAACATGCCGGCGTACTCGGCGTCGAAGGCGGCCGTGATCGGATTGACGAAGTCTGCGGCCAAGGACCTGGCCCCGGCAGGCATCCGGGTCAATTCGATCTCGCCGGCGTTCATCGGCCCCGGCGTCATGTGGGATGCCCAGGTCGCCGCACAAGCAGTCGCCGGCAGCCAGTACTACGACCGGTCACCTGAGGTCGTGCCTCGGCAGATGATCGACATGGTGCCGATGCGCCGTTACGGGTCGGCGGCCGAGGTCGCCTCGGTTGTGGCGTTCCTGCTCTCCGCGGACGCGTCCTATGTCACCAGGCAGAATATCGAGATCATGGGCGGCTCGACCTAGCCGGCGACTCTCACGCGTGAGAACACCGGCCGGTGCGGTTACAGGCCGAGGCGGGTGAGTTGCTCGGTCGGCGCCTGAAGTTCGTCGAGTCCATGGCGGAGCAGGTCGATGAGCTCGCGCTCGACCGGCTCCCCGTGGCGGTTCTCGTGTTCGTCGGGATCGAGATCGAGGTCGTAGAGGTGGTGGTCATCGACGTGGCTGCTTCTGCTGGCCCACATCGGCAGCACGTCTCCGGCGGCGTAGGGCTGACGGATCACCGGGATGTCACTGCCCGGCATGAAATCGAGCGTGGCGCGACGGTCCGGCGGCGGCAGGCTGACCATCCAGTCGACCGGGAGCGGCATCGTCGACCAGCGGTTGGACCACATCGACAGCGGCAGGTTGTCGACCGGCGGCGCCCGCGCGTATTTGCGGTACCCGTCGGTGACCTGCACCCAGTTGCCCCACACCCCACCAATGGCCCATTCGCGCACGGAGGTGGCGGTCCCGTCGAGCAGTGGCGCCAGCGAGACCCCGTGAGCGCGTTCGCCATTGGGTACGCCAAACACATCGGCGAGCGTGGCGTACAGGTCGACGTTGGTTGTCAGCGCGTCGCACGTCCCGCCGCCAGCGACACCTGGCCAATGGATCAGCAGCGGTGTGTGGCCGAGGGGTTCGAACTGGGGAACGCCGGGCTTGCCCCAGATGTCGTGCCCGCCGCGCTCGTCGCCGAGGTAGTGCCCGTGGTCGGTGCACACGACCACCGCAGTCGATTCCCACAGTCCGCGATCTTCGATCGAGGTGATCAGCCGTCCGAACCAGTGGTCGATCATCGACAGCTTCGAGCCGTAGTTCGCCCGAATGTGACGCCCCTCGGCTTCGGACAGCAACCTTTTGCTCACCCCGCCATTGGTGTATGGCGGCCAGATCAGTGCAGCCTCGTTCCATGGAGCGTCGTCGTACATGCCGCGCCATGGCGCGGGTGTGTCGAAGGGTTCGTGGGGGTCGAACTCGTCGACGAACAGCATCCACCGGTCGTGGTGCGGGGTGGCCTGGGCGATCCAGTCCGCGGCGGCTCGCATCGTCCTCGGCCCGGGGTAGTCGGCCTCCTCGCGAAAGAAGGTGCGCGACTTGTCGTACCCGCGCGTGAGTGAACCTTCCGGCAGGCCGAACGCCCGCGAGTAGAACCAGTCGCCGGGCCGGGCGGTGAGATCCGGTGAGCCGATGAAGCTCGGATCGAAATGTGTCCGCCAGTGATCGCCCTCGTGTCCGCGCACGTAGTCCCAGGCGGAGAAGTCGCAGTGGTAGTTCTCGCCGCCGCTTTCGAACAGGTGCGGGTGGTCGCTGACCAACATCGTGGTCACCCCGCGCGTGCGTAACTTGGTGGTGATCGGTTCGTCCCACAGCTCGATCGATCCCCACGGTCGCCACAGGAAATCGAGGGTGCCGCACAGGATGTCGTGACGGGCGGGCATGCACGGTAGTGAACCGGTGACATGGCGAGTGAACCGGGTGGCTCGCTCGCGAGCGAACGTGTCGAGGTTCAGTGTCTCGAACTCGTCGCTGCCGTACGAACCGAGCATGCGACCATGCACCGGCTGAGTGCCTCGCGGTCGATGTCGAACAGCACTTGGCCCTCGGTCATCAGGCTTTCGATCTGACCGTCGCGTGCGGTGATCACACCCAATCGGTCGAGCAGATCCAGCGAATCGACCAGCGCCCGCCGTTGTGCGTGCACGGTGAGATCGACCGGCAGCGCCTCATCACCACGGGCGCGTTGTTCGATCCGCTCGACCAGTTCGGAGGCGAGGATCTGACGGCCCGCCTGTTCGGCGACGGCGAGGGCGAGACACATGAACGAGTACGCCCAAGGGCTGTGCGGGCGGCCGTTGGGTCGTAGCGCCGGCCGTTGGTCGGTGAGCGACGACGGTCGACGCAGCAGCCGGGCCGACGACCGGCCGACATCGAGCCGGTAGCCGAAACGCTGGGCGAACTCGTTGCGCAGCACGTTCTCCCAGCGACGAATCATGGGCAGCGCGTCGGCGGAGGGGTACATGGTCGTGACCAACGGGTGCCCGAGCAAGGTGCGCGCCGCACGCTGTACCTCGGGCAGCTCGTGTGGCGCCAGGTGAATCGCCAGGCGTGCGTTCACGAAGCCATCGTCGCCTGGTGAGTGCGCAGGGACACGTCGCAGCCGTGCACGAGCAACTGGCCGTGCTCGCTGCGCAACACAGTCGATCCCTCCGCCGGGGAGCGCACGATCAGTTCGAGGTTGCCGTCGACCACGGATACCTCGAAGGCGTGGCCGATGTCCCGAGTAGCCAGGGCTCGATCGATCAGCTCGAGCAGGTACGACCATGTGCCGCTGGACAGGCGATCAGCCGTGAGATCGATCGTGCGGAGCGCGGTGACGGCATCGGCACGGGCCTGCCCCTCCGTTTCCCGGCGTTGCTCGAGGAACTTGCGGGTGACCGCGAAGTCGGCGGTGGGCGGTGGTCGTCCGGGGCTCGGCCGTTTGCCGAACCTGCGCAGTGTGACAGGGATCGGTGCTGGTTCGGCGTGCCACCAGCTCGTCGACATCGGAACCTGTTCGGGGTCGGGGGCACCGATCGAGAGATGGGTGAGCGCACCCAGCCCGAAGGACACGTCGAACAGCGCATGGACTGCGGCGGGCGGGAGGCGGGCGAACCAGCGGGCCAGATGGGTCAGCTCCGATGACCGGTCGATCGGTCTGGTCGTGGCCTCGGTGAGACGGCGCAGCAGGGCGAGGAGCTCGCGGATTGCCACGGTCGTCGCTGCGGCGAGCTGGGCGATGCCGCTGACGGCGGGCGTTTCGACGATGAACCACGCTCGCATCCCGTCCCACCGTCGTTCCCAGTTCGAGGGGTCGCCGAACAACCCAACTGAGTCGTCGCCCTCGCTGGCGAGACGTAGGATCTCGCTGCGGTGCGCGGAGTCGAGCTCGTCCAGCAACCGGACGATCGAGACGCGGTGACGGACCAGATCATCGTGGAAGGTCTGCAAATAGGAGATCAGCTCTTCCTTGTAGAGCAGAAAGATGTGCTCGTCAAGCCGATCCTCGCGTGAGGTGCGGGTGATCGTCGCGTGGAAGTCGCGTGCATTCCGGGCCAGATCGCCGACCGCGGAGTCCAGCTCGCGCAATTGGAGGTACACACCCTCTGCCTCGTTGCCGACAACGGAGCTGCGCAGTCCGTCAAGGCTCTCGGTGATCTGGCGGAACAGGCCCGCTGCAGGGCCCCCGAGCGCTCGGACGCACCCAGCAAGGCGACGACGGCAGCGAGGGTGGCCTCACCAATCGGTGTGAGCTTCCACAGTTCGTGCCGGCGCAGGTACTCCTCGACGGTGGTGGCCGAGAAGGTGGTGTCTTGGGCCCACGTAACGCAGCTCCAGTCCTGCAGTTGGCGGAGCGCATCACCCACCCGAACCCGGTCGGAGCTGATTGCACTGACCCCGGTCACGATCTCGTCGGTGCGCAACCGCAGCTGATAGGCATCTTTCGCGGCCACCATCGCCGACAGGATCGCCATGTACATCGGAGCGTTCTCGGCCGTCGCCGCGCGGAGGGCGAGGAGGCGGTCGAGCTCGCCGGGATCGAGCGACCGCTCGTGCGCCGGAGGGCGTTGAGAACCATCGGCCGCGCTCATCGATCCGAGTGTACGAACACCGGTCCCCGAGCGTGAGCCATTCACCCGGCCCGCTCTGCGCTTCGATCATGGTCACCATCTCGTTTCGGAGGTCAGCCGCGCCGACTTCGGTTTGCTCGCCACCTGCTTGGCAGAGCCGCATGTAGCCAGGTTGTGGAACCACGAGTTCTCTGCAGAAGCCATCGAGTGTGACTTCGGCCCGACCGTCGACGGCGCCGAGCCGAGCGAGGATCACCTCGCCTTGATCGATGGCCAACCGATCGGCCTGGTCCAGTACTCGCACTACGCCGACTACCCGGAGTACCTCGACGAACTCGCGCCGTTCGTCGAGGTGCCCGACCGGGCGGTCAGCATCGATCACCTCATCGGGCATACCGGGCCGGTCTCGGCCTCGGCTGCGGCTGCGACGTCAGGTCTTGACCGAACCGCTTGCATGTGCCGTTTGCGTGCGCAATGAGTGCGACTGTCGGTTGGCGCGCTCACGCAAACCGTCAGTCGTCGCTGCCGCTGTCGTCGTCGCTGCCGCTGTTGTCGTCATCCCCACCGCTGCCGCTGCCGCTGTTGCTGCCGCTGTCGCTGCCGCTGTCGCTGCCGCTGTTGTCGTCATCGTCGCCCGTTGCGGCTCCGGTGCAGCGAGGGTCGGTAGCGTGCTCGGCCTCATCGCAGGGTCCGCTGATGTCAGCGACGGAGTTGCTCGGCGCTGAGTTGCTCGGTGCTGAGTTCCTCGGTGCTGAGTTGCTGGGCGCTGAGTTCCTGGGCGCTGAGTTGCTGGGCGCTGAGTTGCTGGGCGCTGAGTTGCTGGGTGCTGAGTTGCTGGGTGCTGAGTTGCCGGTGGTGTTGTCGGTCGTGGTCGCAATCGTGTTTCCCGCTGTGGTGCCCGTCGTGTTGGTGGCGGCGGCCGGGGAGACGGATGCGATCGTTGCCGACACCGAGGGTGTGGTTGCGGAACTGGATGGGACGCTGGCAGCGCTATTGACGGTGACCGGGG
>JANOKQ010000254.1:0-3541 GCA_031419375.1 Acidimicrobiaceae bacterium | reverse complement strand
CCGGGTGCGCCGGGTGCGTGGTCACCTGTCCCCACGACGTGATCGGTTACGAACACGAAGAGGGCAAGTACATCCCGTTCCACATCGAAGAAGAGCTCGGGCTCGACAACTGCATCCACGGCGAGAAGGGCTGCACCATCTGCACCCGTGCCTGCCCCCGCTTCCGGGCGTGGGAGCCGGCCGCCGACATGCACCTGTTCGGACGTGTAAGGGAGCCAGACGAGATGGCCGGCATCTGGCGGCAACTGCTGCTCACCCGGGCCACCAACGACGACGAGCACACCAAGGGCCAAGATGGCGGCTTCGTCTCGGCGATGCTGAACTGGTTGCTCGACAACGACTACATCGAGGCCGCGCTGGTGAGCGGGGTCGAACCCGACGACGCGTGGAAGGCCAAGCCGGTGGTGGTGCACAACCGCGAGGAAGTGCTGGCCACTGCGGGCAGCCGCTACACGTACTGCGCCAACCCGCTGGCGTTTCGCCAGGCGAAAGAGGAAGGCCTCACCCGCCTCGCGCTGGTCGGCATGGGCTGCCAGACATCGTCGCCACCGGTGATGTGGGACCGCAAGGCCGGCAAGGTGAGCAAGCCGTTCCTGTTCACGATCGGGCTGCTGTGCTCGAAGGCGTTCGACGACGCGATCTTCCCCGAGCTGTTCGAGGCCAAGTACGGGCTCAAGAAGCAGGACATGGTGAAGATGAACATCAAAGGCGTCTTCCAGATCTGGATGAAAGACGGCTCGTACCACGAGGTGAACCTGAAGGAATGCCACGCCTGGACCCGCGAGGGCTGCAAGAGCTGCCCCGATTTCGCCGCCGAGCACAGCGACATCGCCACCGGTGGGATCGGCAAGGACAACGACTGGACGCTCACCATCGTGCGTACCGAGCTCGGTGAGGAAGTGATCAACCGGATGATCGCCGACGGCACGATCATCGCCCGCCCCGCCCAGGAAGACGAGGTGGCGATGAAGCTGCTGCGCACGCTCAGCATCGTCAGCCGACGCCGCTGGCCCGACTTCGCCGACCGCGCTCCCTCCGTCGGCGTCCCCCCGCCCAAGAAGAAGGCCCCCGTCGACTAGCACTAGCCAGATCTGGGCAGCATTCCTCTCGGAAACCGTTTGAAATCCTGCCCAGATCTTTTAGTTGCGGGTGAGGTCGAGGGTGGCCGTGACGATGTCGTCTTCGCTGACGAGGACGACCTTGGCGGCGTCGCCGAGTGGGATGAACGTGTCGCGGGCGGCCAGGCGGCGGGCGCGTCCGGTGAAGCCATGCTCGAGCAGCCCCGCCATCACCGCCTCGCCGACTCCCCCGCTGGAACGGGTCTCATCGACCACGAGAACCACGCCGATCTCGCGGGCGTGCTCGATCACCACCGCGATCGGAAGCGGGGCGAGCCAGCGCAAATCGAGCACCCGGCACGACACGCCGCGTTCGGCCAACCGGCGTGCGGCACGCAGCGACAGGTACAGCCCGTTCGCCCACGTGACGATCACTACGTCGGCGCCGTCGCGGGCGACCCGTGGTTCGCCGATGGGAGCATGGGCGCCGGCCCAGTCGCGCGGCGACGCATACGTCGCCGTCCATCCACCATCGCCGGGATCGTGAAGATCGCGGCTGTGATACAGCGCAATCGGTTCGAGGTACACCGACACCGTGCCATCCACGAGCGCGGCGGCCACGCACGCGCGCAGCATCGGGGCCGCGTCTCGCGGATGGGCGGGGCTGGCGATGACGAGACCGGGGATGTCGCGTAGCACCGCGACCGAGTTGTCGTTGTGGAAGTGACCCCCGAAACCCTTCTGGTACGCGTAGCCGGGGATGCGCACGACCATGCCGTTGCGGAACGCTCCCTGCGAAAAGAACGACAAGCTGGCAGCCTCTCCGCGCAACTGGTCTTCAGCGTTGTGCAGGTACGCGAGGTACTGGATCTCCGGGATCGGCACGAGGCCCGACACGGCCGCACCGAGTGCCAGCCCGAGGATCGACTGCTCGTCGAGCAACGTGTCGAACACACGGGCGCTACCAACCCGTTTGGCGAGCCCGCGGGTAACCCCGTATACGCCTCCCTTGACCGCGACGTCCTCGCCGAACACGATCGTCTGTGGTGTGCTGGACAGCACGTCGGCAAGCGTGCGGTTGATGGTCTCGGCCAGCGTCAGCGGGCCGTCGTCTTCTGGCAACGCGCCGCCGAACACACCGTCTCGATCACCAGCAATGGCGTGCCCGGCAGCCTGGGCGACGAGCAGCGGACGGCGCGGCGACAGTGGGGCGATCACCGTTTCGGCGTCGACCAGCGTGGGCAGATCGATCATCGACATGGCCAGCTCGCGCACCACATCGCGGCGTCGGAGGTAGCCCGCAACCACCTCGTCGGCGCTGCACAAACCGCGCTGGACGACCAACCCCGCCATGGCCAGCAGCGGGTCACGCGTGTAGTCGGACCGGATCGACGCGGGCGAGCGGTAGGCGCTCTCCACGTCGGTGCCCGCATGCCCCATCAGCCGCACGGTGCGCAGGTGCAACACGGCGGGACGGCGAGTAGCGCGCACCCAATCCGCCAACCTGAGCGCAATCATGTACACGTCGTCGGGCGCCTGGCCATCGGCTGCTTCGTAACGAAGACCGGTCCGGGCCCGCAGCATCGCCTCGATCCACCGCTCGTTCGTCGGCACGCTGATCCCCCAGCCGTTGTCCTCGCAGACCAACAGCAACGGCATCGGCAGCCCACCGTGGGCGGTGTACTCGGCCGCGTTCAGCGCCCCCTGCGCCGTCGAGTGGTTCGCGCTGGCATCACCGAACGAGCAGACCGCAATCGCATCGTCGTCCCACCGGCTCGGCACGCGCATCCGCTGGGCCCGATCGATGGCGAACGCGACACCGACCGCGCGCGGCAGGTGCGAGGCGATCGTGGAGGTTTGCGGGATGACATCGAGACCAGGATGACCGAACACCTTGTGGCGCCCGCCGGCAACCGGTTCCTCGGTGAGGGCGAGCATTCCGGCAAGCACGTCACGGACACCGGCGAGCCCGTCGCGACCGTCGCGACCGTCGCGACCGTCGCGACCGGCGAGCCCGGCCAGCCCGGCCAGCCCGGCCAGCCCGGAGCGCATCAGGTAGAAGCCGCCGGAGCGGTAGTGCAACAGCGCGGGATCGGTCGGTCGCAACGCCGCAGCGATGAGCGCATTGGCCTCATGTCCGGCTGACCCAATGGTGTAGTAGCCGATACCCCGACCGCGCAGCCACCGGGCGGTGTGGTCGATGTGGCGACTGTCCATCTGGGCGCTGAACGCCAGCAGCGCCAACTCATCCGACAGCCAACCGAGGCCAGGTTCGTCGCGCCCGGGCTTCATTCCTGTGGCACCCGTACTCTCCGTCGTGTCGGCGACGCGAGGGGCCAGAGCGGCAACGTTGGCGAGCAGTGCCTGCTCGACCGGGTCGAGAATTTCGGCCATCCCGGCGACGCTAGCCGGGCTTTCAGCACCTGTGAGGGTGATGTCTCCGACTCGTGGCCTGCAACTGTTCAGCGGGGTTTTCGGGGATC
>JANOKQ010000253.1:0-1955 GCA_031419375.1 Acidimicrobiaceae bacterium | reverse complement strand
GGCCAGGCGACGACCGGTAACCTGGGGCCCATGACCTCGTCTGCCTCCGCACCGCGAGCCACCGGGACGTACCCCGTCAAGCGTGGCCTCGCCGAGATGTTGAAGGGTGGCGTCATCATGGATGTCGTCACCGCCGAGCAGGCCAGGATCGCCGAAGATGCCGGGGCATGTGCGGTGATGGCACTTGAGCGCGTGCCGGCCGACATCCGCCGCGACGGCGGGGTCAGCCGGATGAGCGACCCCGAGATGATCGAAGCGATCAAGGCTGCGGTCACCATCCCGGTGATGGCCAAGGTGCGCATCGGCCACTTCGTCGAAGCGCAGATCCTCGAAGCACTCGGGGTCGACTACATCGACGAAAGCGAAGTGCTCACGCCCGCCGACGAGGCCCACCACATCGACAAGTACGCGTTCACCGTGCCGTTCGTGTGCGGCGCCACCAACCTCGGCGAGGCACTGCGACGAATCAGCGAGGGCGCGTGCATGATCCGCAGCAAGGGCGAGGCGGGCACCGGCAACATCGTCGAAGCCGTCCGCCACTTGCGCAGCATCATCGGCGACATCCGCAAGATCGGCCAGGCCGACTCCGCCGAGTTGTTCCAGTGGGCCAAGCAGTTGCAGGCCCCGCTGCCGCTCGTGCAAGAAATCGCCCAGACCGGGTGGCTGCCCGTGCCGCTGTTCTGCGCCGGCGGTATCGCCACCCCGGCCGATGCCGCGCTGGCGATGCAACTCGGTGCCGAAGCCGTGTTCGTCGGTTCCGGAATCTTCAAGAGCGACGACCCCTCGCCACGGGCCAAAGCGATCGTCGAGGCGACCACGCATTTCCGTGACGCCCACATCCTGGCCAAGGTCAGCCGCGGCCTCGGTGCCCCGATGACGGGCATCGGCATGGACGAAGTGAACCAGCGGTTCGCCGAACGAGGCTGGTGAGATCGTGAGCCGGGCGGCAGGGGAGCGGCCCCCAGGTGAACGTTTCGGAGGGGCCCGGCACCCAGGTGAACGGTCGGCAGGTGAACGTTTCGGACACGACCGGTCCGGTGATCGGGGTACTGGCCTTGCAGGGCGCGTTTAGCGCTCACGAGCGTGCACTCGGGCAATTGGGCGCAGCGACCACGCAGGTCCGCACACCGGCTGATCTCGCCCGCTGCACCGCTTTGGTGATGCCGGGCGGTGAGAGCAGCACGATGTCGCGGCTGCTGCACACGGCCGGGCTGTACGAACCGCTGGCCGCGCGGATCGCCGCCGGGATGCCGGTGTTCGGGACGTGTGCGGGGATGATCCTGCTGGCCGCCGAGGTAGCTGACGGCCGATCCGATCAGGCCAGTTTTGCGGCGATCGACATCGGTGTGCGGCGCAACGGGTACGGTCGCCAGATCGACAGCTTCGAAGCCGACATCGAGTTCTGCGTACCGAACGCGGTTGCATCGGTCACCCCGTTTCACGCGGTGTTCATCCGCGCCCCGAAGGTGGAGCGTGCCGGGCGGGGGGTCTCGGTACTCGCGTCGCTCGACGACACACCGGTGTTGGCTCAACAGGGGGTGGTGCTCGTGGCATCGTTTCATCCCGAGCTCACCAACGACACCCGCCTCCACGAGCACTTCCTCGACATCGTCAACGGCGCCCACCCGGGCGACGACCACTCAACCCCAGCATCAACATCAGCACCACCAACGTGAACATCAGCCGCAACCAACTGATCCGCCGCCGAAGGAGCACACATGTCCGGCCATTCCAAATGGGCAACCATCAAGCACAAGAAGGGCGCAGCCGATCAAGCGCGGGCCAAGGTGTTCGCCAAGATCGCTCGCCAGCTCGAAGTGTCGGCGCGTGACGGCGGTGGCGATCCCAGCATCAACGCCACGCTACGGACCATGGTCCTCAAGGCCAAGGGCGCCCAGATGAACAACGATCTCATCGACCGGGCGATCAAGCGTGGTACCGGTGAGGGTGCGGTC
>JANOKQ010000252.1:0-6727 GCA_031419375.1 Acidimicrobiaceae bacterium | reverse complement strand
GAACTGGATGCGGAGTTCGTCGTGTTCGGACTTGCCGATCAACCGGGCATCCACCCGAGCACCTGGCGCGCAGTTGCTGACGCGGCGGCCGAGCATCTCATCGTCGTGGCCTCCTATGATGGCCGCCGGGGCCCCCATCCCGTTCGCCTGCACCGGTCCCTGTGGCCGCTGCTCCCGGCAACGGGGGACGACGGCGCCAAGCAACTCGTGCGCAATCACCCCGCCCTCGTCCACGAGGTCGTTGGCGAGGGATCCGCATTCGACATCGACACCTTGGAGGACGCACAGCAATGGAAAAGCTCCTGAACGAATTCGTGGTCAACCGGCCGATCGAGGAGACCTGGGCCGTCTTGACCGACGTGGAGCGAATTGCCCCATGCATGCCCGGTGCCACGTTGGAAGAGATCGAAGGCGACCTCTACCGGGGTGTCGTCAAGGTGAAGTTGGGCGCAATCTCGACTGCCTTCCGCGGGCAGGCGAACTTCGTCGAGCGTGACGATGTCAACCATCGTGCCGTGCTCCACGGTGAGGGCCGCGACACCACCGGCAAGGGCAACGCCGACGCGATGATCACCGCCACGCTGACCCCGATCGGTGCCTCCGAGACCAAAGTCGTGGTGGCGACCGACCTTCGTGTCACGGGCAAGGTCGCCCAGTTCGGACGCGGCATCATGGGTGACGTCAGCAAGAAGCTGATGGCCCAGTTCGCCACCAACCTCAACACCATGCTCGACGCCTCTGGTGGCGCCGCGGCACCTGCCGCGACCCCGGCGAAGGCCGATGCGAAGCCGGCGAAGGCCGATGCGAAGCCGGCGGCGGAGGCCGACGAGCAGCCGGCTACCTCCGCTGCCTCCGGCTCGGCCGCCTCGAACGGTGCCGCGCCAGCATCGGCGTCGGCATCCAGTTCGACCACCGGTTCGACGGCGACGCCGACGATCCGCAAGATCAACGGACCGGCCAACGAGCCAATCGAGCTGTCCGGCCTGGCCGGCACGGCCGTCTTGAAGCGAGTGGCACCGTTGGCCATCGGGCTGGCGATCTTGCTGTTCGTGCTCCGCCGGATCAGCAAGCGCTGATCGGTACCCCACCCCACCGACGGCGATGACCGCCGACCACCGTGATGAACCCAGCCGCGGCATCAACGACGCCGCAAACGACGGCGCGACGGGCGACAGTGGCCTTGTGACCGGCGATCGCGAACGAATCATCGAGCTGTTCGGCCGCGTGCCCCGCGGCGACTACGAGATCGTGGTCCGTGGTGACGACGGCGATCCGGTCGTGGTCAGGAACGCCCCGATTCTGTTCGACGGGTCGCCGATGCCGACGCGCTACTGGCTGGTCGGCCCAGCCGAAACCCTGGCCGTCAGCCGACTCGAATCCAAAGGTGGTGTGAAGCAAGCGGCGGCCGAAATCGACCCTGCGCTGGTTGCCGACGCGCATCATCGGTACGCAGTCGAACGCGACAGCGCGATCCCCGCCACGCACACCGGGCCGCGCCCCTACGGTGGCGTCGCGGGCACCCGCCAGGGACTCAAGTGCCTCCACGCCCACTACGCCTGGTTTCTCGCCGGCGGCGACGACCCGGTTGGGGCATGGGTTGCGTACCACCTGGAGTCCACCGTGACCCCATCGCCACCGGTACCGGCGAGCGAGCCCGCGCATGGGTGACGCCGGCTTCTCCATCGGCGGCGACCGGATCGACGTCATCGTGGTCGACGGCATCGTGGTCGACGGCGCCTCCAACCATGCCACGACCAGCACGGGGCGGTGGCTTCCGGTCGGGGTCGACACCTTGGTTCGCTCGGAACTTCACTCCGACCCTCCTCGACCGGAGGAGCTGACCAATGCGATCGGCGTCATCACCGATCATCTGGACGACATGATTCGCGAGCTGCCTGATGTGATCAATCTGGCCACCCATCTCGTCGGCCCCTACGCAGAAGCGATCGCCGCGGTCGAAGCCGGTGGTGTCCCCACCCTGCCGTTCACGCTCAGCCGCGACGCCGCCGAAGACGTGTTCCGCACGCTCGCCACGGAATCGGCGGCCGACCGGCGCCGGAATCCGGGGCTCGACCCTGCGCTGGTCGGGTCGATCGTCGCCGCCTGCTGTGTGGTCGTGGCGATCATGCGTCGCCTGCAACTCGACGAGATGGTCGTCGCTGCTCCGGGAACGTCGGCGTGACCCCGTCGACGCATCCCTCGGCAGCGCCGGGCAACCGTCTGTACGGCCGCCGAGTGATGATGCGCCCATTGATTCCAGGCGACTTCAGCCAGTTCAGCGAGGTGCGCCTACGCAACGAGGACTGGCTCGTTCCGTGGGAACCGCTGCGGGCGCCCCGACTGGCAGACCCCGCACGATCGCGCGACACGTTCGCATCACGATGTGCCGCCCGCGACCGCGAACGCCAAGGCGGTAGCGCCTACGGATTCGGACTGTTCGTCGACAACATGCTCGCGGGCGAGATCAACCTCAACAACATCGTCCGCGGGGCGCTGCAATCGGGCACGGTTGGCTACTGGATCGACCGCGAGCGCGCCGGGCACAGCTACACCGCCGAGGGAGTCGCGGTGCTGGCCCGGTTCGCGTTCGACGAGTTACACCTCCACCGGCTCGAGATCTGCATCGTGCCACGCAACGCCAACAGCCGCCGCGTGATGGAAAAGCTCGACGTGCGCGAGGAAGGTGTTGCCATGCGCTACCTCGAGATCAACGGCGTGTGGGAAGACCACATACGCTTCGCGATCACCGCCGAAGAGTGGCACCAGCGCGGCGACGACCTCGCGCGCTCCTGGCTCACCTGATCACCATCCGCTCGTCGCCGCGCCGCATCCGCCGCCCCAAAATCAGCCCGGTCCCAGAAGTGACGGTTCCCAGAACGCGCAACGGGCGAGCCCGGAGGCCCGCCCGTTGACGACAGAGAATCGATTGGTGAACGTGCTCGCTACTCTCCGGCAAGCCGAATTGCTTGCGCTTTTGCCTGCCGGACGGTGGTGCGCCGCTTCCACATCTTCATCTTCCAGTGCTTCTTGCGGTTGCGGCCCGCCGCTTGTGCCTTTGCTCGTTCGGCGTCGTGGTGATGCAGTGGCACCCAGGCCCGGCCAGGTTCGTGAACGTCTTCGGGTTCGGACCCGGCGCTCACCTGGGCAGCAACGGCGTGCAACTCGCTGTTAATGCGATGCCGCTCGTTGTGGGCGTGTGCCCGCGAGTCCATTTTCGGCGGCGGTGGGGCCGCTTCCAGACTGCGATGCCGTTGGCTCATCAGTACCTCCGTTGTATCTCGGAACGTACGGGCGGAAGAGCTGTCCCGTGGTGAAACCGTAGCCCTATTCCGCACTGAGGGGAAGCAAAGAGATGTAACTTTTGTGTGCGCTTGAACCCAAGCGCAGGTCAAGATGGCCGCGACGAGATCCGCGCTTGGAGCGCAGCAACACGCCCGGCGAACCACGGCTGGCGGGTGCTCCACACCTGCGGATCGAGTTCGCGCTTGACCGCATCGGGATGCGTGTCGATGTCGGCCATCGCCTGGATCGTCTTCTTCACTTCGATCACCAGTTCGCGCGGTGCCGACGCCGCCCGTCCGGCAAGTGCGAGCGCGGCGTCGAGCAGTTGATCGTCGTCGACGCAGCGGTGCACGATTCCAACCCGCTCCGCCTCGTCGCCATTCATCACCTCGCCAAACACCACGGCGGCAAATGTGGTCTGCGGCCCGGCGATGCGGCGCAACATCCAGGTGTGCCCACCACCGGGGTGGATACCGATCTGCAAGAACCGCGTATCGAACTTCGCCCGCCTGGCTGCGATGCGCATATCGCAGCCGAGGGCGAGGTTCATCCCGGCACCAACCGCGGCACCGTTCACCGCGGCGATGGTGGGCAACGGGCTTCTGGCGATGCGCAGGAAGCCTTCATAGATGCCGCCGAGACTGTCCTCGGTCGACTCGGCGAGGTTGCCGAGGTTGGCACCAGCGCAGAACGCCGGAGCAGTGCCGGTGACCACGATCGCGCCGACACGTTCGTCGCCTTCGATGTCGTCCATTGCGGCGATGATCTCGGCCACCATCGGTGCGGTCAACGTGTTGCGCTCGTCGGGATTGTTGAGTGTGAGCGTTGCGACGACGTGCGGTGAATCGAGGGTGACGGTGGTGCGATCGACGAGTACGAGGGGCATCGGATGATTCTGGCACTCTCGCGGCGGATGCTGCGAGTAGCGTCGCCGACACATGCTCGACCACGTCTTCACCGATGCCATCGGCGCGCTGCGCGACGCCTTCGAAGCCGCGTTCTTGGAACGCCAGGCCTTCGACGAGCACTTCCAGGTCGACGTACTGCTCGGCGACTTGAGCTGGGAGACCAGCTACGGCCTTCCCGGTGAGGGCCAACCGCCGCGAGTGGTGGCGCACATCAACTTCGATTGGCCGACGTGGAGCCAGACGTCGTACCGGCGGTGGTACGTCGATGCCGTGCTCGATCAACTGCCGGCGATCGAGATGGAGATCGTGTTCCGGGTGCAACGCCTCAGCGGCCAACCCGATCCGTCGATCCTGGCCGCCGTCGCCTCCGAGACCAGTCCGCTGATTGGAGATGGTCGGCTGGAGCGGGCGGGAACCACGGTGGAGATTGCCTACATCGACGACGATGCTGCGCCAACGACGGCCGAGTACGCGATCGAGGTGACCTACGAGGGGTTGTACGAGTTGGCCGAGCAGACCCTCGCCGACGGGGCAAGCACCCTGCTCGACGAGCACTTCGGTGCGCTCGGCGGGTGGATCGCCTCGACCCTGGTGAAGTTCGGCGACCTTCGCCTGGAGTTCTTGCCCGCCGACGAAGCCTGACCTTCGCCGGGCGCCAGCGCTCTGGTGATCCGGCGCTCTGGTGGTCCGGCGCGCTGGTGGTCCGGCCTCAGCGGGCTCGGGACGAGCGCCGACCGAAGCCAAGCAACCCGCAACCGGCGGCAGTCACGGCGAGTGCCGTCAGCGCCACCGTGGTGGTCGCTCCGGTAGCGGGAAGCTGCGCCGACGGCGCCGAGACATCGGCCGGTGCGACCGCCGACGACTGGGCAAGATCCGACTGCGATGGTGCCATTGGGGCAAGCACCGACACGGTGTCGCAGCGCAACAGCACGACCGTGACGCCCGTGACCTCGACAACCGGTTGGGTAGCGGCATGCACGGTCACCGCGCCGCCCGACACGGTGACCGCAGGACGTGCCTCCACGCCGCCGATGGAGACACCGAGGGCATGAGCGACACCGTCGCTGTCGATGCCGTCAGCCGACACGCCGACCACTTCCAGCCGCACGCCGAGGCCGGCGGTGATGGTGAGATCCGTGGCCAGCGAAGTCCGATCTGCCCCGAGTGAGGCGACGCCGGCCCACGAGTGGGTTTCGGGCGTGCAGCGCTCCGCCGACGCCGCAGCTTCGACCGCCGGGGGGTTGGGCGCCGCCGCGGCCACACCCCCCAACCCAAGACTTGTGGACAGCACGAGGGTGGTCAACACCGCTCCCCGCAGAGCAATGGCCGCCGCCATGTGTGATGTTGATGTCGCTCGTGCTGCCACGGATCACACTCAAGTCGAACGCCGTAGGTGAAGCAAGCCCACGGTGCGTAATGGGTCGAACGGCCCACCCGTGTGCCGGCGACGTGCCCGACGCCCAGACCGACACTCAGAGCGCCGCGCCGCGAGCGACGAGCTCGGCGCGGATGACGTCGGCGATGTCGAGGGCGAGGATCTCGGCACCGGCCTCATTCAGGTGGAAGCCGTCATCGGCCCGCACGTCTTTACCCTGGTTGTCGCGGGGGTCGATCACGTACTCAGCCCAGTTGCCGGAGATGCCGGAGAACCGCTTCCACGTATCGATGAAGATGACCTCGGGGTAGCCGGCAACCTGCTCGCGGACCACCTCGTCCTGCACCTGCATCCGGGCGGTCACCTCAGGGTTGTCGTCGTTGGGGATGCCGACCCACACCAGCGTGCGGCCCTCCGCAGCGAGATACTCGATCACCGCGCCCACCCGTTTGCCGTACTCGGCGCGCCACGGCGCATCCTCGTCGGCGTTGCCGGTCGGCTGGTCGAACACGAACGTGCCGCTGGAATCGGTGAGGCCCTGGGCGTCGTTGCCGCCGAAGGTGACCACCACGATGTCGGGATCCACGCTGGGGATGAGGGAGCGCACGTGCGCCGGCCAGTCAAAGTAATCCGGGCGGGCGAGCCCCGATGACACCTTGTAGTTGAGTTCGGTGCGGACGACCCCGGTGTCTGTCAAGAGACCTTCAAGATACGGACCAAACGTTCCAGCATCGGAGTCCCCGGCGATCAACACCACCGCCGGATCAGCCGCCGTCGGCACGTTCGGCGCCGTTGGCACCGGAAGCGTGGTGTCGGCCGGCACCTCGGTCACCACGGGGGCCTGTGTGGTACTGGTATCGCCAACCGCCTCGGTCGCGGCGCCGCCTGCGTCAACGGCACCGGATGCTCCTGCTGACGCGGTATCGCCGGCGGAGGACAGGATGCTGGCGAGTCGCGCCCCGGCGGCGCCCAGCGCAACGAGTGCCACCACCGCCGCGACGCGGCGGACGGCATACCGGCGGTGGCTGACCCGGGGATGCGGGGAACGAGCGCTGGGTGTGCTGGACATGAGCGATGAAAGTCTACGTTCGGCACCGACCGTACTGGTGAACGCCGCCAACCCCCTCGCGTGGTGGGGTTGGTACCGGCCGGATACACTTCG
>JANOKQ010000251.1:0-1654 GCA_031419375.1 Acidimicrobiaceae bacterium | reverse complement strand
TGTCGTTGAAGTTCGTCCCGGCCGGGCCAAGCCGGTTCATCGCCAGATGCGCTAGCGGCAGTGCCATCTGCCCGGCGACACCGTCGATCATCGCTGCGTCGATCACCTGACCGCGGCCCGAACTTGCCCGCTCGACCAAAGCACTGGTGATCCCGAAGGCGAGGATCGCTCCCCCACCGCCGTAGTCGGCCGCCAGATTGAGCGGAAACATCGGTCGCTCACCCGCTCGGCGGAAGCGGCTCAACGCCCCGACCGTGGCGAGATAGTTGACGTCGTGGCCAACCTCGTGCGCCCGCGGGCCATCTTGGCCCCAACCGGTCATCCGGGCATAGACCAGGCGCTCATTGCGCGCCACGCACGCATCAGGACCGAGTCCGAGGCGTTCCATGACTCCCGGTCTGTTGCCCTCGATCAGCACGTCGGCGGAATCGACAAGCTGCAGAGCCACCGCCACCGCATCGGGGAACGAAAGATCGAGCACGATCGACCGGCGACTGCGGTGCGGAATGAACTTGTGCGGCTCACGGAGCCGCCCGGAGCCGGGCCGCTCGATGCGGACCACGTCGGCGCCGAGGTCACCGAGCAACATCGCGCAATATGGACCTGGCCCAAGCCCGGTGAAATCGAGCACGCGAATCCCAACGAGCGGTCCCGAACTCACGACGACTCCGTCGACGGCCGCTGATCCATCGCTACGGCGTCAACTCGGCAAAGACGCCTACAGCGGTTCATACGGTCAATAGGTTATACGATTGGGCGGATGACGAACCCCGTGTCCGAACCCGTTTCCGACCCCGTGGCCGACCCCGTGGCCGATGCGGACACGATCTCCGAGTTGATCCACGGTCGCACCTGGCAAGAAATGCCCGTCGGCTTCCGCTTCCGAACGTCTGCGCGCACGATCACCGAGACCGACCTGATCAACTTCGTGACCCTCGTCGGCGTCAACGAGCCACTGTTCTTCGACGAGCATTTTGGCCCGGCTCACGGTTACCCCGGCCGCTTGGTACCGGGCATGCTGACCTTCGCCTACTCCGAGGGCCTGGTCATTCAAGGGGGAAGCATTCACGGGACCGGGTTGGCCTTCATGCACATGGAGCTCGACATCAAGGGCCCCGTCTCTGTCGGGGACACGATCCATGTGGTGGTCGAGGTGACCGAGTCGCGAGCCGCGTCGAGCGGAAACCGCGGCGTCGTCACCACGCGCAATCTGGTGTACAACCAGCACGGCAAGGTCGTGATGGTCTACACGCCGGTCCGTTTGACCAAGGGAGACGACGCCTGAATCAGATCGGGATCAATCGATGACCACCTGGTTGGAGCTCGTTTCACAGCGAGCCGACTCCAGCGAGCCGGCGGTGATCGCCTCCGGTGAAACGTGGAGTGGTCGCGAGCTGTTGGCCCGCGGTGCGGGCGCGGCGGAGTTCCTCAACTCTGTGGGCGCGCCAGTCGGCAAGCCGATCGTGGCCCTACTGACGAGTACGCCGTCGGCGTTTGCATTATCGATCGGCGCGGCCGCGACCGACCGGGCGCTGGCTCCCCTCGGACCACGCTTGACCGTGAGTGAACTCGCGCCGTGCGTCGAGCCGCTGGATGCCGAGGTGATCATCGCTGATTCGGCCTCCGCCGAGCTGGGCCAGGCTCTTGCCGAGCG
>JANOKQ010000250.1:0-4201 GCA_031419375.1 Acidimicrobiaceae bacterium | reverse complement strand
CAGAACTTCGACTACGCCAACGATCCGTCGGTGCAGGTCGGCACCCGCGTGAAAGTCGAGAACGGTCAGCTGATCCGTTTGTAGTCTGCGCAGGAGCGCGGACCCACCGCAGGGTTGGTTCGCGCACGCGAGATGTCGTGCTTGGCCGGGCGACGGACATCACGGCGGAGCATGTCGACGACGTATTCGCTGATCGTCTGATCCGCCGCAGCAGCACGCCGACGCAACGCGTCAGACAGATCATCGTCGAGGTGCTTCACCTGCAAGCTGCTCACGACCGCAAGTTAGCTGGCTTGGCGCTGGTCGATCATGCCCGATCCGGTTTCGATGTTGGCGATGTCGGCGGCGGCGCGGCCTGCGTAGTAGCCGCGTGCGTCGAGAGTGCGGGTTCGCATCGGTCGGCTTTGGGGGAACAGGTCGTCGGTGACATCGTCGACGGCCTCGGTGCGGGCGGCGAGGACGGGCACGAGTGCGGTGCCGTACTGGGTGGTGGCCTCGGCCTGGGCGTACTGACGGGCTTCGAGTAGCCGTTCGCGAATCCGCCCCGCGTACGCGATGAGGAACGCCCGTCGGAACGATCGCGATCGTGTATGTCCGGCATCTTGGGCCGCATCGGACATGGCCCTGGTCACCTGAACCAGCAACGACGTAAACAGCAGTTCGATGAGGTCGAGATCGACCGGAAAGCCGACCACAGTCGCGAACGAAAAGCTTGGGTCCCACACCACCCTGCCCTGGTTGACCGAAGCAACCGAGCCGACCAGCTGCGCCTTTTCGGCACCATAGGGGTCGTCGATGTGGATGCGCCGCGAGCGCACCTCTCCGGCTAGCGCGTCGTGGCCCCGATCAGGCTGCACCATCGCCGCATCGATCGCATAGCGGGCCATCAGTTCTTGCGCCTTGGCGCTGAACGACTCGGCTTCTGCGGCGAACTCGGTGGCCTCGGCCTTGGCCAACAAGCCACGGATCTTGGCCAGTGTCTTGGAATCGACACCCGTCGCGCCTGGGCTCGCCGGACGTCGCACACTGCTGAAGCGCCCCCACCGTGACGGCGGCTCGATGATTGGCGAAATCTTGGGCAACGTGGCCAAGCAACCGATCACCAGCATGCCGGTACGGATGGTGGTGGCCAGTTCGTGGCCCTCATTCACCTGCCACTGCTGCACGACCGGGGCCAACGCATCGACAATTGCGCCGAGCGCATCGAGCTGGTCGTCCCACTCGGTGGGGCGGTCGTCGCGCTGCAGGGCAGCACTGCGTGCGACCAGTTCGTTCGTCAGCCGAGACGTTCGGGCGTTGGTGGAGCGGCGGACCACATGGGCGATGTCGCTGGGCTGCCACCCGGATTCCCACAACCGCCCGAGGAACCCCTCGACCTGGTCGGTGAGCGCACCCTCGATCGTACCATCGTCCACGCTGGCGCTGACAATGCACAGGTCATCCACGGCACGTTCGACGACTGCTTCGTTCGCGTCGGGCCCGTATGAGACTTGCGCCCCGGCGATCAACCGATGGATGATCTCGGTCGATCGGTCCTGCGTCCGGTCACTGCGTCGGTCGAATATGTCGTCACGCACGTATGACGTGTCGCGTGGACCGCCGTAGGTGGAGGGCTGCGGGCGAGCCGCTCGATTCCGCTCGCGCGCCGATTCCTTGCGCTGCTTCGCCGCCCGTCGTTGCTGACTGTTTCTTCCCATGCCCCAAGTATGCAATACCCCTGTGACAGGGTTCAGGTATGCGCGTTGAACTGCATCTTCGCGGTAGCGGGTCAGTTCGGCTCGGCAGCAACGGTGAGCACGGCGGCCGCGTGGGTGTCGGCTTCGGCCCCGCTCAGTGTGGGTCCGAGCTCGACGATGAACGCCACCCCGGGCGTGATCGCGTTGCGCGCCCAGGTTGCGGCCACGCCTGTGTAGGTGCCGCCGGTGATCGACACCACCGGGAGCCCGGTGAGCTCGGCATACCGCTGGCGGATCACGCCGTCGCGGCCCTTACCCGGAGCGATGCGAAACAGGTCCTGGTGGTACCACACGATCAGGTCGGGGCGGATCTCCTCGACGAAGCCGACGATCGCCTGGGTTTCAGGCTCGCTTGCCGCCGAGGGACCGGCGTATTGCGAGTCGCCGGGAACACCGATCGGGCCCCAGTCCTGCGGGAAGTTACGGTTGAGGTCGACCTGGTTCGCGTTGTGGCGGGTGCCTCCGGCCTCGCCATCTGGGTTCATCGAATCGACCAGCCACAGGTCCACCCCGGCCGGCACCGTCAGGTCGTGTAAGCGGTCCATGATCGCCGCCCCGTCGTCTTCGTCGCCGTGGATCACCCCGATCACCAGCACCACGCGCCCGCCGGCCTCACCTCGGCGAACCGCGGCGATCTCGCGTCCCTCCGCCGACGACCCGAGCACCCGCGACTCGATGTCGCCCGCCCCCGCCGACATCGTGGTCGGCGGGATGGTTGACAGCGCAGTCGTAGCCACCACCGTGGTAGCCGACACCGTTGCCGGGGCCACCGTCGTTGGAGGACCCGTCGTGGTGGTCGTTGGGTTGGTACTGGTCGGCGGGTCGGCAGTCGTGGAGCCGGGGGCCGGCGTCGGGGCCGAGGCGTCAGCTACGGCTGGCGAGGTCGTGACAAGGGGCGCAGCGTCGGTCTCCGGGTCAGCGACATCTGATGAACACGCGCCGCCGCCGATCGACAGCAGCAAGAACCCGCACCACACCGAACGACGCACCATCAGCCGCACCGTACCGCGGCTCGACCGCCGGGGAGCGGGCAGGGGTGTCGAAGTCGCTACATCCCCAGTTCGGCGCGGAGACGGTCGGCGCTCATCGCGACGGGAAGCCCGGGGCCTGGGCCCGGGAACGACGCCAACAGGCGCTCCAGATCGACCCGAAGTACCGGATCAACTGCCGCTTGGCGCGGCGTCGCCCCGCCAAGCGCCGGAATGGAATCGTCGAGCCACCGCTGCTCATACTTGAGCATCACCTCGGTCATGACGCTGAGCACAGCAGGGTCGTCCATCGACAACCCGCCGCCCGAATCACCCTCATCGTCACCGTCCCGCTCGCCGAGGCCCCACGAGTCGTCACCAGCCATCGACGCTGCCGGCAACAACCGGGCGACCAGGAGGATGATCTCGTCGGCCCGTTGGTCGGAGTTCACATCGGCCGTCAGCGTCGTTGCGTCGAAACGCAGTGAGGCGACGATCGCATCGGGCTGATTCTTCGTTGGTCGCGAGAGCTGGTACAACCCGCCTCCCTCATCGCTGAATCCGTGCCCGACCAGCACGGCAGCTGCGGCCTGCTCGTCGTCGACGTCCCATGTGATCGTGTGGAAGTGGAGCGCCTCGCCGTCGGTGTTGAGGATCGTCGGTGGCGCCAAGCTGCGCCCGATGACCTCGGCGACTCGGTGGGGGTCACCCGAGTCGAGCGCATCGAGCACGTGTTGCATCAGCGGCAACGGCACCATGGTGAAGCCGCTGTAGGCGCGCCAGGTGTCGTCGACCGGCAGTGGCCGCCCGAGCAGCATTATCCCCGGTTGGGTCGCGTCTTCGCGCACGTTGGTGACCTCGATCCGCTCGCCACTGCGGACGTCGCGCAGCTTGATCCGGTCGGGTTGGACGTTTTCGACTTCGAACAGGCTCCGCTCGACCAGCGCCCAACGGGCCGCCAGCATCGCCTCGTCGTCGGGCAGGAACCCGTCGCGCTGCTCGCAGAAGTCGTCAAGCAAACCACCCTCGCACAACACGATGTCGGCGACGAGGCCCATGTCGATCAGTTGCTCGACATCGCTGGCCCGTTGGCGACCGATGGCGGCGATGGTGCTGGCGACCTCGGCTGCTGCGCGCACACCGTGCACGTCAACGAATCGGCGGGCCTTGTGGTACAGCCACGGGGCCCTGTCGATCAAGGCGTGGCGCTCCCTGCCGGCATGGCACACCTTGTACTTGCGGCCCGAGCCGCACGGGCACCGGTCGTTGCGGCCGGCCAACGCCGTCGGCCGAACGGCATACCCAACCACCTCACGCAACAGCGTCACCGCCGGCCCACCCACGTCGGGATCAACCTCGGCGCGGCGGAGCAAGGCAACCGCACCGACCGCGTCGCCACGATCAGCGCGGTACCCGGCCAGCATCTCCAGGACGGGACCGAACTCGCTGCCGCGCGCCGAGTCGATCAGCAGTGCTTCGGCCTCTGCGGCGCGGCCG
>JANOKQ010000249.1:0-2715 GCA_031419375.1 Acidimicrobiaceae bacterium | reverse complement strand
CAACGTCGTCGGGTTGGTTGCCGGCGAACGACACGTGTCGCTCCGCGACGCCGCCGATGACACCATCGGCGGCGAGCTCCTCGAGGCGATCAATCGGATAGACCACGTTGAGGTCCATGGCGATCGCGGCCCGATCGAAGTTCGGGCTCCAATGACCGAGGATCAGATCGCGACGGTTCCGGTCGATCAGCCGGAAACCGGTATCACCGCCTGCGAAGGCTGGGTCATCAGGGGTGTGCAGCGCTGCCGATGTCACGATCGCGACGGTGGCCGTCGCCAGTGGCGGTGGCGTTACGAACGCCGGGTCCGAGAAGCTGGGCGCCGGCAGCCTCGCCGAGTGTGCCCGCATTGCCTGATCACCGTTCATAGCGGTCCTCCTGTTGGCTGTCGTGTCGATGGGCCGCGACCTCCACCGCGCCGCCAAGAACCCAGGTCGGCCGTGATGGCAAGTGCTACCGACATTCTCCCAGGTCAGGACACCGTTTCCGCGGATGGTCAACCCCGTCCCGCCGAGGCTCATCGGTGGATCAGGGCTCAGACGCCTGCGAGACACACCACGGTGCCAGCCGCTGATCGGACCAAAGACCCTGCACCGCGCCCGGCTCGATGCGACGGCCTCGACCACGTCGCCGCAACACCCTTCAAGTGGGCTCATCCCATCATTACGGCCTCGCGCCCATGACCATCGCAGTGCTCGACGGCGTTGGCTCCGCTGCCGCCAACGCGACCACCCCATCGGCGTGGGTCGCTCAGGGTGCCGGCGCCCGGGGAAGCGTCACCACTCGGGCCGAGCGCGAGTAACCACAGCGGCGAAAGAAGAAACCGACGGTTGCTCACGGCTGCAAGTCTCGCAGCCGGGCGGGTTGCTGGGTGGGCGATCTTGCTCGGCGAGTGTGTGCTGCGGGTGTGGTCGAGGGAGTCGTGGCGTGTAGAGCCGGCCGCCTGGTGGGCCGTCAGTGTTGTCAGGGACGAGTTCGAGGGGTGTCGCAGGTGCGTAGCAGGGTGGCGCAGTCGCCATGGCGGGGTTCGTCGCGGTCGGCGACTGCGCGAAGATGCCGGTGTCGATCAGCAGCACAGTCGGCCGTCAGATGCGTTGGGCGATCTTCTTGGCGGCGCCGTCAGCACGTTCTCGGTGGATGTCGAACGGTTCGGTCCTGCCCGACGCCGCGCAACCGATGAAGGCTTCCAATGGATCATCGAGCCGTGCGGCGAGCTGTTCGATGAGTGTTTCGGTGGTGATCCCGCGGCGTGCTGCTTCGGCTGTGAGCCGTGTGACAAGTTGCTCGATCGTGATCGACATGACCCAAACCTATGCGCTCCGGTGGCGTTGCTGCTCGCGTTCGAGCCGTCGCCGTTCGGCACGCGGCCCTGGTTCTGTCAAGTGCCGTGATGAGGCCGATGCGTCGCGACAACGGTCATCCTCTTTCCTTCTGAGCACTATCCATACCGGGCGGCGAAGCAAGGGCACAGGAACGGCAACCTCACACGCTCGTCTTGAACTGATTCGTACCGACAATGACACTGTCGGCGCACGCTGTGTCAACACTCTCACGATTGCCTGTCGAGCGCTGCCACCAGTCCCAGCGCCGGTCCGTATGTCGCTAGCTGCGGGGATGGGCGCGGTAGCCTTGGCCTATGGCAGGCGACCTCATCTACGCGTTCCGGGTGATGCGCCTCCCGTTGCTCGACGCTGGTGGGGCACCGATCGGGCGTCTCGACGACATCGTGGTCATCCCGGGTCGTGAGGGTTCGGCACCGCGCGTGCTCGGCTTCGTCGCCACCAGCCAGAGACGGCGGATCTTCGTCAACGCCGGCCGGATCGGCGCGCTCGACGGCGAGGGCGCCCGGTTGCGCAGTTGGGACGTCGACCTCAACCCGTTCAAACCGCGCCCCGGCGAGTTGTTGATCGGACGCGACCTGATCGACAGCAAGGTCGGCGACGAGACCGTCAGCGATGTCGCCATCCGCCCCGCCGGCGACGGCCGCCAGAGCTGGTGGGAGATCTCCAAGGTCCGCCTGGCCCAGCGCAGTGCGATCCGGCGACGCCCGACTTACCGCCTGCTCGACTTCGACGAAGTCCCCGACCTGTTCGGCGGCGCGGTTGGCAGCGAGATGGCCGCCGAGGTAGCGCGACTTCGCGACATGCACCCGAGCGACGTGGCCGCTGTCGTCCGTTCGCTCCCCCTGTCGAACCGCAAGCAACTCGCCGAAGCGATGGACGACGAGCGTCTGGCCGATCTGCTGGAGGAACTGCCCGAAGCCGAGCAGTTGCGGATGATCGAAGGTCTCGACCTCGAACGCTTGATCAACGTGCTCGAAGAGATGGAGTACGACGACCTGGCCGACCTGCTGGCTGAGATGCCCGGCGAGCAACGGACCCGCATCCTCGAAGCGATGGACGACGAGGACGCCGACGTGATGCGCCGCCTGCTGGCCTACGACGAAGGCACCGCCGGCGCGTTGATGACGCCCGACATCATCATCTTCGGGCCTACCGCCACCGTCGCCGAAGCGCTTGCCCAGATCCGCGATCCCGACTGGCTGGTCAGCATCGCCGCCCAGGTGTTCGTGGTGCAACCGCCGTACAAGCCGCCGACGGGCACGTACCTCGGTGTGGTCCACTTTCAACGACTGCTGCGCGAACCACCGAGCATGGAACTCGGCCGCTGCATCGAACAGGAACCGACCATCGCCGCCGAGATGAGTGAGCGCGAC
>JANOKQ010000248.1:0-3393 GCA_031419375.1 Acidimicrobiaceae bacterium | reverse complement strand
GAGCACGCTGTTCGATGCCGACTGGGTGAGCGTGATCGACCCGGCTCGTCGCGCCGTGGTGCGCGCGGTCGGCCATGGTCCAGATCCGGCGTGGCTGGCCGCGGTAGCCGACACCTTGCAGGAGATCGGGCCGGCGATCGGGCAGGCGATCGGGCAGGCGGTCCGGCCGCCGGTCCGAGTACCGACGATTCGACCGCAGCCCGACCGGAAGACTCGGCGCCTGGGGAGCTTGCGTGGGCATCGATCGACTCCGTCGAGCAGGTACTGGCGTTCGGCCGTGCCGTGCGCCCGGTGCGCGTCCGCGAGCGGCGCCAGCTCAGTGCTCTGTGCCGGCTCGCGTCCGCACTACGCGACGAATAACCGCAGGCTCGCTGACGCGGCGTGGGAGCCACCAGCCCCGGCGGGCCGGGTCGGGCCGATCCGGCAGCATGGGGTCGGGAAGTGGAGCAGCCGTGTGTCGAGAAATGCACCGTGGGGGAGTGAAAGTCGACAACCGGCCGGGCGGGGCGACGACCGGGTCGGGGCGGGCGTGGGCTTGCGTCAGTGGGGGGCCCAGTGGCGGGAGCGTTCGACGGCTCGGAGCCACTGGGTGTGGCAGGCGTCGGCGGCGACCTGTGCGTCACCGGTCGCGGGATGGAACTCGGCGTCGAGCTCCCAGCGATCGGTCACCGACTGCAGCGACGGCCACACGCCCTCGGCCAGGCCGGCGAGGAATGCTGCGCCGAGCGCCGTGGTCTCGTGATCGCGCGGCCGCCGGACGGGAACCCCGAGCTGGTCGGCTTGGATCTGCATCAGCAGATCCATTACCGCTGCGCCGCCGTCGACACGGAGGTCACCGAGGGGGACTCCCGATGCCGACACCATCGCATCGACCACGTCGCGGGTCTGATAGGCCATCGACTCGACAGTGGCGCGAGCGAGATGAGCCCGTGTGGTGCCACGGGTGATGCCGGTGATGGTGCCGCGGGCGTACGGGTCCCACCACGGGCTGCCGAGCCCGGTGAACGCCGGCACCATGTACACGCCGCCTGTGTCGGCGACAGTTTCGGCGAGCGGGCCGATCTCGGCCGCCGAGTCGATGATCGACAACCCGTCGCGCAGCCATTGCACGGCTGCGCCGGTGACGAAGATCGCCCCCTCGAGCGCGTAGGCGGTGGTGCCGTCGGCCAGCGTCCAGGCCACGGTGGTGAGCATGCCCTCGGTTGGCGGCGGGCAGGTGGGGCCCACGTTGAGCAGCACGAAGCTGCCGGTGCCATAGGTGTTCTTGGCCATGCCTGGCTCGAAGCACGCCTGCCCGAACAGCGCCGCTTGCTGGTCGCCGGCGATGCCGGAGATGGGGATGCCGCCCGGTACGCCGCAGCGTTCGCTGGTGATACCGAACCGCCCGCTCGATGGCCTCACCGTGGGCAGGCTGCCGATCGGTACGTGGAGCAGGTCGCACATGTCCGCCGACCAGGCCAGCTCGCGGATGTCGAACAGCATCGTCCGGCTCGCATTGGACGGGTCGGTCGCGTGCACCTCGCCGCCGGTGAGGTTCCACAGAATCCACGAATCGATCGTGCCGAGGGCCAGATCGTCGGTGACCGGGATGTCGCGGTTGGCCAGCAGCCACTCGAACTTGGTACCGGAGAAGTACGGGTCGAGCACCAGCCCGGTTCGCTCGCGCACCATTGGCAAGGCCCCGTCGGCGGTGAGCTCGTCGCAGCGGGCGGCGGTGCGACGGTCCTGCCACACGATCGCGGTGCCGTACGGGCGGCCGGTGGAACGACTCCAGGAAACGACTGTCTCGCGCTGGTTGGTGATCCCGATGGCGGCGACCCGCGCATCAGCCGAGGTCGTCTGGGCAACAACGTCGAGGAGGGTCTCGCGGACACATGTCCAGATCTCCTCGGCATCGTGTTCGACCCAGCCCGATAACGGGAAGTGCTGGGTGAACTCGCGATATGACGAGACCGAGGGGCTGTCGGTGAACACGGCCCGGCTGCGAACGCCAGTCGTTCCGGCATCGATCGCGATCACACACACTTGGTCCGACATGGCCACGGACGTTACCGCAGCGTGCCGGGACAGTGATTCAGGTGGCGTACCCGTGAGGCCACCCGACTGATTGCATCTCTAGCCGACCGCAAGCCGGGGGAGCGATCGTCGTCACGGCAGTTTGCCCGTATCCTCGGGCAACATGCGTGTCGGGATTTTGACGGGGGGCGGCGACTGCCCTGGTTTGAATGCGGTGATCCGGGCGATTGTTCGTAAGGGCGAGCAGGTGTACGGCGATGAGGTGATCGGCTTCCTCGATGCATGGGACGGGGTGATGGACCGCCGGACGATGCCATTGCATGTGGCCTCGCTGCGCGGCATGCTGCCCCGTGGTGGCACACTGCTCGGCACCCGTCGGGGCAGTCCCTACGACCGGCCGGACGGCCCGCAACTGGTGGTCGATACGTTCACCGAGATGGGGCTCGATGCCCTGGTGGTGATCGGTGGGAACGGGTTGTTGAGCGTGGCCTGCCAGCTGCACGCTGACTACGGCTTGCCGATCATCGGCGTGCCGAAGACGATCGACAACGACGTCGTCGGCACCGACCTCACGTTCGGGTTCACCACCGCAGTGCAGATCGCCACCGACGCGATCGACCGACTGCACACCACCGCCGAAAGCCACGACCGGGTGATGGTGGTCGAGGTGATGGGTCGTCACGCCGGGTGGATTGCCACCCATGCCGGCATTGCCGGCGGGGCCACGGTGATCTTGATCCCCGAGCAGCCATTCGACATCGACGAAGTGTGCGCGATCCTGAAGCAGCGCCATGACCGCGGTCGCTACGCATCGATCGTCGTGGTCGCCGAAGGCGCCGAGCCGATCCCGGGAACGCTGCCGTCGCCGGACAAGATCTACGACAACTTCGGTCATGTCCGCCTCGGCGGTATCACTGAAACGATTGCCCACTCGATCGAGGAACGGACCGGGTTCGAGTCGCGGGTGGTGCTGCTCGGCTACATCCAGCGCGGCGGCACTCCAACCGCGTTCGATCGTGTGCTCGCCACCCGCTACGGCGTCGAAGCGATCGACGCCGTGCACCAGCAGCAGTGGGGAAAAATGACGGCGCTGCGCGGTGATCACATCGTGATGGTTGCACTGTCAGAGACGGTCGGCCAGACCCGCCCGGTCGATCTGCACCTGTACCGAGACATCGCCTCGGTTTTCTTCGGCTGATACGGGCCGCGACTCAGATTTCCGCGACTCAGTTTGCCGCGACTCAGATAGAGGGGATCGATGGATATGCGGGTTGGCGAGTGACTTCCAGATTGGGGAAGTCGAACACCGACAGTGCCTCGTCGCTGAATTCGCCGGTACTCGTCGGCCACCGCACACCTTGACCGTCGAGGGTGATC
>JANOKQ010000247.1:0-3914 GCA_031419375.1 Acidimicrobiaceae bacterium | reverse complement strand
AACCGTTGGGCGCTGTCACGCAGGCCCTGACCCTGCACTGTTCAACCGGGTGTCGACGCTTTCGGGTACCACCACATCAGCACCCAGTGACCGCGCAGGTCGCCGAGGCGCACGGTGTTGCCGTGCTGGTCGGGAAGTTCGAAGTCGGGGGCGATGGTTCCGGGGCTCAGCATGCAACCGAGTCTCGCGCGTCGCCACAGGCAACCACCCCCACGAGCCCGGGTCGACCACGTCGGTTACGGGCGGTCGCCGAGGCGGGGTGCTCCGAATACGGCCACGGTCTGGTGTAGCGGGACCAGGTCGCGGCGCGGGGTGCGCCGCTCGGCATCGGCCAGAGCCTGGGTGACGTGGGCGCGGAGTTGATCGTTCTCGATTCGCAGCCGTTCGACTTCGACTTCGAGCTCCATCACCCGGCGGATGCCTTCGAGGTTCATGCCGTCGGCGGCGAGGTCTTGGATGCGACGCAACCGCTCGATGTCGACGTCGCTGTAACGGCGATTGCCGCCCTGGGTGCGGGCGGGTTGCACGAGCCCGCGTCGTTCGTAGATTCGCAGGGTTTGGGGATGCATGCCGGCGAGTTCGGCAGCGACCGAGATGACGTAGACGGCGTGGGTTCGCGAGCGCATCATCAGACCTTCTCCGCATCCTGTTCGTCGGGCGCACCGGACGGTTCGCCAGAGACCGTACTTGCCGCGGCGAGCGCCTCGATCGCCGCCCGCTGTTGGGCGGTAAGTGTGGTCGGCACCTGCACGTCGACCGTGACGATGAGGTCACCTTCGTGCTTGGGGGTGACGACACCCTTGCCCTTCACCCGATGCCGCGAACCCGACTGCGTGCCGGGCCGGAGCCGCAACGTCACCGTCGGACCGTCGAGGGTTGGAACCTGCACGTCGGCACCGAGAGCGAGGTCGGAAAAGTCGGCCTGGACTCGAACCGTCAGGTTGTCGCCATCACGACCGAATCGGCGGTGCGGCATCACCTTGCACTCGACGAACAGATCGCCAGCCGGCCCACCGTTGCGACCGGGGCCACCACGCCCCTTGAGGCGGATGCGTTGGCCGTTACTGACGCCGGCGGGGATGCGCGCCTGCACCTCGCGCTGGCGCTTTTCGACGCCCGACCCGTAGCAGGTGGGGCATGGATCTTCGATAACGACACCCCGGCCACCGCATGCCTGGCACGGCGACGAGAACGAAAACAGCCCCTGGTTCTCGTCGACCACTCCCCGCCCTCCACAACGCGAGCACACTTTCGGCGCGGTGCCGGGCTTGGCACCCGACCCTGCGCACGTACTGCACTGTGCGTCCGAGGTCAGGTACAGCGTGGTGGTGATGCCGCGCACGGCGTCGGCAAAATCGAGCGTGAGCGTGGCTTCTACGTCGGTGCCACGCCGCGGGCCCCCGCCGGCCGACGCGCCGCCACCACGGCGGCCGCGCCCGAACATCTGGCCAAGGACATCTCCAAGGCCGTCGGAGCCGACGTTGAACGACGTGCCTCCTCCGGGTCCGAAGCCCCCGCCGCGAGTGCTGGCGAACCCACCGCCGACGGGACCGAGCCGGCGAACCTCGTCGTACTCTTTGCGTTTCGTCTCGTCACCGAGCACGTCATAGGCGGAACTGACCTCTTTGAAGCGGTCCTCGGATTTTGCGTCACCGGGGTGGGTGTCGGGATGGCTGTCACGCGCGAGCCTGCGGTACGCCTTGGTGATCTCCTTGGCTGTGGCGGTGTCGGACATGCCGAGCACCTTGTAGTAGTCCTTTTCGTACCACTCGCGCTGCGCTGCCATGGTTACCCGCGCACCTTCACCATCGCTGGTCGCAACACCCGGCCCTTCCACCGGTAGCCAGTACGGAGCACTTCGGCCACCACCGGCGGTTCGCTGTCGTCGCCGGGCTCGTGCAGCACGGCGTCGGCCACACCCGGATCAAAGGGCTGGTTGGCCAGATCGAGCGCCTCGAGGCCCTGCTTCTGCAGCACCCCGATCAACGCCGACCAGATCGACTCGACGCCTTCGACACCATGCGCGAACGCGGCCTCGCAGGCATCGAGCACCGGCAGGATCGCTTCTGCGATCTTGCCGGTGGCCCGGTCGACTTCATCGATCTGCTGCGCAGCCACACGCTTGCGGTAGTTCTCGAAATCGGCTTGCAGGCGGAGCGCGATGTCCTTGAACGAATCGCGCTCGGCAAGCAGCGCGTCGACATCGTGTTCGACGAGTTCCTCGGCCCGATGCATCTCGCTCGTGAAGTCGTCGACCTCACTGCCCCGCTCGTTTTCGAAGTCGAGGAAGTCGAGGTCGTCTAGTTGCCGGGCAGCAGCGCCCGAGTCGACAAGTTCGGCATCGACGATCTCGGCGTCGACAATCTCGGCGTCGACAATCTCAGCGTCGACAATCTCGGCGTCGACAATCTCAGCGTCGACGATCTCTGCGTCGGTGGGGTCGTTGGGTTGAGAGGCGATGGGATCGCTCATCAGCACGACCTCACTTCTCGTCGACGATTTCGGCGTCGACGATCTCGGCGTCGACAATCTCGGCGTCGTCCACTGAGCCCGTCGTGTTCTGACCGCTTGCCGACGTGCCTGCGGCACCGGCGTCGTCACGTGCGGCAGCCTCGTACAGCTTCTGGCTGAACGCTTGGCTGGCACCCATCAGCGCCTCGTGAGCGGTCTTGATCGCAGCGATGTCGTTGCCGGCCAGTGCCGTCTTCAGCTCGGCGAGTGGGCCTTCGACCGCGGACTTGTCGTCGGCGGTCACCTTTTCGCCCTGCTCGCGCAGCACCTTTTCGGTCTGATACACCAGCGAATCGGCGTTGTTGCGAGTCTCGGCCTCGTCGCGGCGCTGACGGTCGTCTTCGGCGTGAGCCTCGGCGTCACGCACCATTTGGTCGATGTCTTTCTTGTCGAGCGTGCTTTGACCGGTGATGGTCATGCTCTGCTCTTTCGACGTGGCCCGGTCCTTGGCCGAGACGTGGACGATGCCGTTGGCGTCGATGTCGAAGGTGACCTCGATCTGCGGAACACCACGCGGTGCCGGCGGCAGGTCGACGAGTTGGAACTTGCCGAGCGTCTTGTTGTACCCGGCCATCTCCCGCTCACCTTGCAGCACATGGATCTCGACGCTCGGCTGCATGTCGTCGGCGGTGGTGAACACCTCGGTGCGCTTGGTCGGGATCGTGGTGTTGCGCTCGATCAGTTTGGTCATCACGCCACCCTTGGTCTCGATGCCCAAGCTGAGCGGGGTGACGTCGAGCAGCAGCACGTCCTTCACATCGCCGCGCAACACGCCAGCCTGTACGGCAGCACCGATGGCGACCACTTCATCGGGGTTGACGGTGCGGTTGGCCTCTTTGCCGGTGAGAGTCTGCACGAGGTCTTGCACGGCCGGCATGCGGGTGGAACCACCGACGAGGAGCACGTGCTGGACCTGGCCTTTGGTGAGGCCGGCATCTTTGATCGCCTGTTCGAACGGCACACGGCAACGCTCGAGGAGATCGGCCGTGAGGTCTTGGAACTTGGCCCGGCTGAGCATCTCGTCGAGGTGCAACGGGCCCTCGGGTGTCGCGGTGATGAACGGCAGGTTGATCTGGGTCTGCTGCACCTGGCTCAGTTCGATCTTGGCCTTCTCGGCTGCTTCCTTGAGGCGCTGGGTGGCCATCCGATCGGCGGCGAGGTCGACGCCGTGCGCCGACTTGAACTGACCGACCAGCCAATCGATGATTCGCTGATCCCAGTCGTCGCCACCGAGCTTGGTGTCGCCGTGGGTGCTCTTCACTTCGAAGACGCCCTCACCGATGTCCAGCAGGGAGACGTCGAAGGTGCCGCCGCCGAGGTCGAACACCAGGATGGTCTGGTCCTCACCCTCCTTGTCCATGCCGTAGGCCAGGGCCGCAGCGGTGGGCTCGTTGATGATGCGC
>JANOKQ010000246.1:0-2046 GCA_031419375.1 Acidimicrobiaceae bacterium | reverse complement strand
CCGGCATCGCCAACAACAAGGCGAGGATGACGTATTCCAATACGCCGTTGACCTGCACACCCCGGACGATGCGCTGCGTTGGGACGGCCCCGAATACGCTCGCGGCCCCGAACAGTCCGAGGATCACCGCGCAACCGATCAGCCCGAACTGCTCGCCCACAGCGGAGAAGGGGAAGTCGGCCCACTGCACGGGGATGTCGTTCCTGGAGTTCGTCATCGGACCGTCCAGCCAACCTTTGCCGCGCACCCCGCCGGTGGCGATCGCTCGAACTGCGTTACGCGGTTGGTAGATGTAATCCTTGAGCACTGCGTCGGTGGAGTTCTGGTCGAAGAACGCCTCGATCCGGCGCAACTGGTAGCGGTTGACAACGCCGCTGACCACCGCGGCGATGACGGTCGCCACCGACATCAGCGTGATCAGCGCGATGTACTTCGGCTTCGCCCCGGCCACGAGCAAGACGCCCATCGCCATCGCCACCATCACCGATGCGGTCCCGAGGTCGGGTTGGATGATGATCAGCGCCGTCGGCGCCCCGACCATGATCAAACCCCCCAGAAAACGCGGGTACGACACCTCGTCACTGCGGTCCTCCGACAGATACGCGGCCAGTGCGAGCAGCACCGTCGCCTTGGCGAACTCGGCGGGCTGCAACTTGATCGGGCCAAGGTCGAAGCTGAGCCGCGCCCCGCCGCTGACCGTGCCGGCGACCACCACGAGCACCAGCATCATGATCGTGCACCCGTAGAGGAACCGGGCTCGCTCGCGCAACATCTCATAGTCGACCGACATGACGATCACCATCGCCACCGCCGCGACGAAGGCGAACACGACCTGGCGGGTGACGTACTGGAACGGGTCGGCCTGCTTGGTCCGCGATGCCGAGTAGACCACGAAGCACCCGATGGTGGCGAGCGTGGCCTGGAGGAACATGAGGAACCAGTCGATGTTGCGGCTCGGGTCGCTCGGCGACGACCTGACGTTGCCGAGCCCGGAATCGGGCCGCCGGGTGAGGAGCGACGTCATGGTCGCTTACTCACTGACCGACGCGTCGTAGCCGCCGAGGCACGTCGGATCGGCGAGCTCTTTGGGCGGTGCTGGATACGGCGAGTTGAGCTCCAACGGGGCGGCGGGCAGCACCTCGTCGGTGCCACCGGGGAGCCCCTCGGCCAAGGCGGTGAAGATGCACTTCACCACCGGTGCAGCGGCCTTCGAGCCGTAGCCGCTCTTTTCCAGGTAGGCGACCACGGTGTACGGCTGCGTCGAGTCGAGGCTGAACGCCCCGAACGCGGACGAGTCGTTCCACGGGTACTGACCGGCCCCCTGGGCGGTACCGGTCTTGCCGGCGATCGGCAACAGGTCGTGCGGGTAATCGCTGAACAGCTTCTCCCCGGTGGTTGCGCGATAAAAGATGTGATCGAGCCCGCACCGTTCGCCCTCACCAGATTGCGGGCAGACCACACGGCTCAGCCCGGCGACGATCGGCAGGTACTGCTCGGGAGGCATCTGCAGTTGATGCTTGATCTCTGGCGTCTCGAATGACTTCACCACCGTGCCGGCGGCGAGGTCGGCGAATCCGGCGGCGCGGTCGGGGGTGAGCGGGGCGTAGATGTTCTTGACGATGTGCGGGCGCATCACGAAGCCCCGGTTACCAATGGCCGCATACGCGTTCGCGAGTTGCAGCGGGGTTGCCCCGAACAGCCCCTGACCAATCGCGACCTGCACCAAGTCGCCGACCACCAGGCGGGGCGCCTCACCCTTGGCAAGCACGCCCCTGTCGACGAAGTCTTGCTTGATCGCGTCATCGGGGATTCGCCCATCCCACTCGAACGGCAGATCGATGCCAGTATCGGCACCGAAGCCGAACTCCATCAGGTCGGCTTTCAACTCGTTTTCGCGGTCGCCATTGGCGTCGTCGGCCAGCCTGTGGAACTGCTCTCCGAGACGGTAGAAGAACGCGTCCGAGCTGACCGCCAGCGCGTCCTCCAGCCTGACTGGGCCGTAGCGACTGGGATTTCCGTTGCCGTCGAGCGCGTTCTTGAACTCGC
>JANOKQ010000245.1:0-8972 GCA_031419375.1 Acidimicrobiaceae bacterium | reverse complement strand
CGCGGCATCGGGTGATCTCGAAACGCATCAGTTCGACGAAGTTCGAGTCGCAGCGACGATCGGTGAGGTTCACGCTGAAGCGACGCAGATCCTCCTGCGGTATGTACTGGCGATCGCGGTCGAGGTCCTCGGCGATGTCGCGCAAGAAGTTGGTCAACTGGAACGCATTGCCAAGGTCACGTGCGTGGTCGAGCGACTCGGGCTGCATGGGTTCGAGGATCGGCAGCATCATCTCGCCGATCACCGCAGCAGAGCCGTCCATGTATTCGAGCAGGTCAGCCCAGGTTTCGTAGCTCGTCACGGTGAGGTCCATGGTCATCGAGCGCAGGAACCGCCGGAAGCAGCCGAGATCGATGTCGAATGCCTGCACAGTGTGGACCACCGCTTTCAGTACGGGATCGTCGCTGCGGCCCCGTTTGGCATCGGCGAAGAAACGGTCCCCAAAATCTGCCAGCGCCGTCGCCCGCTGGCCGACGGTGGCGGGACCGAGATCGTCGACGATGTCGTCGGCGTACCGGCAGAACGCGTACAGCGCCCATACGTGGTGCTGTTTGATCCGGGGCAACACGAGCGTGCTCCAGTAGTACGTGGTGCCGTAGCGCTTGTTGAGCTGTCGGCAGTTTTCGTAGCTGACCTCGAGCGGAACGACCACTGCGGCCGGCGATATCGGTGCCGATCGGCTGCTGTTCATCGACGCTCGCTCGCGTACTGGTCGACCCGCTCGGCGGCGAGCTTGCCCGAGATGAGCACCATCGGCACACCCACGCCGGGCAGCGTCGACGACCCGGTGAACACCAAACCAGGAACTCGTCGATCGATGTTGTTGGGGCGGAACGGGCCGGTTTGGCGGAACGTGTGGGCCAGGGCGAACGGTGTGCCCCGTTCCATGCCCTGCGCCTGCCAATCGAGCGGGTCGTACAACCGCTCGACGACGACGTCGGTGGGATAGCCAAGCGAGTCGACCCTGGCGCGCAGCGATTCGCCGATGCGGTCGCGTTCGCGGGCCCAATCGACGCGACCGTCGAGGTTGGGGGTGGGCTCGAGCACATAGATGCTGCTGCAGCCTTCGGGGGCGAGCGATGCATCGTCGAGCGAGTGCAAGGTGACGAGGATCGACGGATCGGGCATGCGCACACCATCGTGGATGAGCGCGCGAAACGACGCGTCCCAATCGTGGCCGATGTGGATGTTGTGATGCGCCGCCTCGGGCGGCGCAAGTCCCTTCACCCCGGCCACCCACAACACGCAACTCGGCGAGTACGTGCCCTTGCGCGCCGCCCGCGGGGCCTTGACACAGTCGAGCAACGTGCGGTATGCGACCGGCAGGTCGGGATTGCACACCACCGCGTCGGCGACGACACGCTCGCCGCCGTCAAGGTCCACGCCGCAGACACGGCCGGTGCCGTCACGGACGATGCCGGTGACCGGCGCGCCATATCGAATCGCGACCCCGGCCTGTTCGACCGCAGCGGCGAGCCCGGTGGCCATCGCGTGCATGCCGCCCTCCGGCACGAACACTCCTTCGACGGAGTCCATGTAGGTGATGATCGCGTACAGGCTGAGTGCTTCGTACGGGGCCAGCCCGGCGTACATCGCCTGGAAACTGAAGATTCGCTGGAGCCGTTCGTCGCGAAAGAACGACGCAACCTTGCGGCCGAGCTTGCCGAACCCGCCGAGACGCACCAGTTCCAGCCCGGCCCGCCACGGCCTGACGAGACCCAGGACCGAGTCGAAGTTCACATCGATGAAGCTGGCCATCTCCACCCGGTACAGCCGCTCCAGCCAGTCGCAGAAACGGCCGAACGCCTCGGCTTCGGCGTCGTTGGCGAAGCGGCGAATCTCCTCGGTCATCGCCTCGCGCCCATGCCGGACATGGAGCACCGAGCCGTCGGCGAACACGGCCCGGTACATCGGATCGACCTTGTGGATGGTCACGTAGTCGCTCATCTCGGCACCGGCGGCACGGAACACGTCGCCCAAGATGCCGGGCATGGTGAGCACCGTGGGGCCGTTGTCCAGTCGGAAGCCGGCCTCGGTGATCATTCCCGCTCGCCCCCCCGGGATCGCCTCGCGCTCGACGATGGTGACCCGGTGTCCGGACGCGGTGAGGTGCGCTGCAGCCGACAATCCGCCGAGGCCCGCGCCGATCACCACCACGTCGAGCGCCCGCGGCGACGTTGGCGTGGTGGTTCGGCGTGTACCGAAATGGTGGGCATCGGACCAGCGAGTCGTTGGGTCGCCGGTGACGGGGCGGGCCATCAGTCCTGCCGTGCACTCACGTAATGCGCGAGCGCGATGAGTTCGTCACGGGCCTCGACGATGATCGGGGCGTTGGAGATGGCGGCCAGCGCCTCGTCGGTGAGCGCGGCGATGGTCGCCTCCATCGACGTAAGCGCCCCGGTGTCGACGATCGATTGTTGGATGCGGGCCACATCGTCGTCAGAAAGTCCAGGCTGGCCCACCTCGTCGAGCACCGCTCTCTGAGCTGGTGTAGCCAGCTCCACAGCTCGCGCCAGCAGTGGGGTGGGTTTCCCCTCGCGCAGGTCGCCGCCGACGGGCTTACCCGTGATCGCCGGGTCACCGAAGGCCCCCATCACATCGTCGCGCATCTGGAACGCGTCGCCGAGGGGGAGGCCGTAGGCGCTGAACGAAGCGATCAGCTGTTCATCGGGCGGCCGGGTAGCAAGCGAGCCCGACGGCCAGGTTGAACCGGTCGCTGACGAGTTGGCGAGCACTGCGCCGAGGTGCAGGGGCCGTTCGATGGTGTACTTGCCGCTCTTGTAGCGGCAGATCCGAGCCGCCTTGTCCTGCCCGCGATCGCGGGTGGCGCCCCCGAGCAGGTCGAGGATCTGGCCGACGTTGAGCTCGACGCGAAGTTCGTTCCACACGGCCCACGCCTCGGCAGAGACACCCTGCAGGAGTTGGTCGGCGTAGACGAACGCCAGGTCGCCGACCAGGATCGCGACTCCCTCCCCGAAGCGCCGCGACTCCCCCGCCCAGAGCTGTTGACTGTGCCGCTCGGCGAACACGGTGTGGGTGGTTGATGCTCCACGTCGGGTAGCGGCATCATCCATGACATCGTCGTGGAACAGCGCAAAGGCGTGCATCAACTCGAATGCAGCACCGGCACGGACCACCATCGGGTCATCCGGGTCACCCCCGGCGCCGACAAATCCCCAGTACGTGAACGCCGGGCGCAGTCGCTTGCCGCCGGCGAGGACAAGGCGGGCGATCTCGCCGATCGGCTCGCTGAGATCGGCGTCGAAGGTGGTCCAACGCTGTGCTTCATCGTCGAGCAGAGCCCGGAGACACTCCTCGACGTTTCGGCCAATGGTGGCCAGCGAAGGAGGCGGAGCAGAACAGGACACGACGCCGCAGGCTAGGTCGGATTCCGCAATCGTGCACTGCCGTGCGCCGGTGCCTGTCGGTGCTCTGCCGGACGCTGCCCACCCGGAGGCTGCCGCGCCGGAGGACTTGAGCTCGCGGGGTTCGTCAGGCTTCGAGGCCGGCGACGACCTGGTCAATTCGCAGCCGGGCGTTGGTGATCCGTTCGCGACAAAACCCAATCAGCTCGGAAGCCCGCTGCACCTGTGTGGCCAGCGTGTCGACATCGACGTCGGCACGTTCAAGTTGCAGCAGGATCGCTTCGAGTTCAGCGAGCGCGGCCGAATATCCGTCGGCCACTGGCCCAGGACCGGGCGGAACAGGAGCTGGACCCGGACCGGGCGTCACGGGACCCGGATCGGCGGTGGCGGATGTGGTTATGAGGTCTACTCCCTGCAGGTTTCGGTGACGGAGGCATCAACGACGGGGGTGCCGAGGACACCGCTGGTTGGGTTGGGTACAGCCCCCGAGGGGGAGCGATCGGCGGGGCGCACCTCGGCCGATTCGACAACGCTGGTCACAGTGCCGTTGGTCAGCGAGGTGACGAGCGTGTCGCCAGCGGTGACCTGCGTGGCATCGGTGATCGCCCTGCCGTCGGACCCGCGGGTGATGCTCCAACCGCGGGCCATGGTGGTGACCGGATCGAGCAGGCGGACGTGGTTCTCGAGCGCAGCGATGGTTCGTAACCCGCTGTCAAGCACGCTTCGGGTGCGACCGATTGCGGCTGCCGCTGCGACCAAGCGAGCCTCAGCGCGGCCGACCGCCTGGAGCGAAGCATCGCGGACCCGCACGCTTCGATGGTGCAGCCGTTCAGCTCCACGGTCGAGGGCGACCGTGGCACGTGAGCCAAGGCTCGCTGCGGTATCGGCGATGCGGGCGTGGTGGCGTTCGAGGCAGTGGTCGGCACGGCGGCCGATGTGTTGCCAACATTCATCGACGGATTGCACGAACTCGGCGACGCATTCGACGAGCGACGTTGCGCAGGCAGTGGGTGTCTTCAGGGCGCGAAACGCCACAGCGTCGGCAACGCTGCGATCGATCTCGTGACCCAGGCCGGTGAACACCGGGAGCCCGGACTGGGCAATGGCGATGGCGATCTCCTCGGCATCGAAGGTGGCCAGCTCGGTGCGTGCCCCGCCCCCACGGATGACGACGACGACATCGAGATCCGAGCGCGCTCCGAGCGCGCGAATCGCCGACGTGACCATCTCGATGGCAACTTCGCCCTGCACGCGCACGTCGGCGACCACCAGCTGAAACCCGAACGCACTGCGCTCGATCTCGTGGACGAAGTCGGCCCACGCGGCGCTGCCGACGCTGGCGACCACGCCCACCCTCAAGGGGACCGGGGCCAGCACCCGCCTGCGGTTGGCATCGAACATGCCGGTCGCGACGAGGCGACGAATCACGTCGTCACGCTGCAGCGCCATCGCCCCGAGTGTGAAGCGGGGGTCGATGTCGGTCATCTTCAACGAGAGCTGGCCTGACCCGGCGAAATAGTCGAGCGTGCCGAACACGCGAACCTTGAGCCCGTCGCCGAGCTTGAGGCCTGCCCGGCGGAACCGTTCACGAGGACCGTGCTGCGCTCCGGCGAAAAACGCGACCTTTAACGTGGCCTTGGCCCCGGTACGCGAATCGACGTGGACGAGGTTGAAGTAGATGTGGCCGGCCGAGCTTTTGTTCCATCCCTGGATCTCACCGCTGACCCACACCCCGTCGCGAAACCGGTGGCGCAGGGCACCGTTGATTGCTTCACACAACTCCGCGACGGTGAACGTGGGATCGTCACCCTCGTCGAGGTCGAGATCGAATGCGATCTGGCTCATCGCCTGAGAGTGTGCCCGCTCAGGCGCCGAGTTCGCGCACGTTGTCGAGTGGACCGCCGGCCGAGACTTCGAACAGCAACCCATCGACGGGCAGGCCCTTGTCGATGCGAATCCCCTCGAGGTCGCGAAGCGGACGCTCGAGGGCACGTTTGCGCGTGCCGAGCAGGTTGTCGAACTCTCGCTGGACGGCGTCGAAGCGCTTCTTGACCGTGTCGAGCGAATCGGTGTACTTGCTCCACTGCTCATTGAACTTGCCGAGCAGACCGAGGATCTGGTCGCTGGTTTGTTCGATCATGAAGCTGTCGAAAGCCTGACGAATGAGGCCGAGAAACGCCAACAGCGTGACGGGCGAGCACAACACGATGTTCTGCTTCATCGCGTCGTGAATGATGTCGGGATCGTTTTCCAAGATGTACGAGCTCAGCGTCTCGTTCGGCAGGAACAACAGCACCTGATCAACCGTGGCCCCGTCACTGACCTTCGCGTATTCGCGTTTGGCCAGCTCACGCACCCGCATCCGGACGTCGCGGAGGAACTGGTCGCGGTGAGCGCTGCGCTCGGCATCGGTGCCGGAATCGAGCATCTTCAAATACGACGCCAGCGGGAACTTGACGTCCATGTACAAGACGTGATCCTTGGGCAGCATGAACGTGAAGTCGGGCATCGCCCGGCTATCGCCAGAGACGGCGGTCTGTTTGCGGTAGTTGATGTTTTCGATGAACCCAGCGGTCCGCAGCACGTCTTCGGCCATCCGTTCGCCCCATTGGCCACGCGATTTGGAGTTGGCCAGCGCTTCGCGCAGGCTGCCGGTGGTGGTGGACAGGTGCTGGGCGATCTCGGCATGGGCGCGCAACGACTGATCGACCTGACCGAACTGCTCGGCGCTGCGCTCGCTGAGGGCGTGCACAGCGGTACCGAGGCGTTGCAGCTCGGAGCGCATCTCGCCCTTGATCTGATCGAGTTGGGTGCCGATCACCTCTTTCTTGGAGGCCAGATCGGCCTGACCGGCAGCGACCTGGCTACCGAACTGCTGGGTGGCGATGGCCGTCAACTGGGCCAAGGCAGCATCGCGTTCGGCCAGGGACTGCTGCTGCAACGTACCCACGGCATGGCTGAAGGCCTGCTGCATGAGCGCCTGCTGCTCACCGGCCAGCGCCGCGGCCTCCTCCCTGGCCTGCGCCCGTGCCTGCGCCACGATCGCGGCGACATGCGAGGTGACATCGACCGGCTCGGGGGCCGGGACTGGCTCGGGCAGGCGGCGATCGGCGGCGTGCGTGGCCAGCAACCAGCCAACCGCGAGCGCGGCGACAGCGGCGAGGACGAACAGAAAGACAGCGACAGAACTCATGCCGCCCATCATGGCTAGGGGGTGTGACAGGGTTCGCGGATGGCCCCGCTCAACGCCCGGCGGAGATGCGCCGAGCAGGGATTCAGTCGACGAACGGGCGTCGGAGCGAATCCGTTTCTGCTACCAGCAGCTGTGCCGCATACAGCCCGCCGCGGGCCACGAGCTCGTCGTGGGTCCCTTCTTCGGCGATGCGCCCCTCGTCGAGCACGACGATCCGGTCGGCGTCGCGGATGGTGGTCAGCCGGTGAGCGATCACCAACGCGGTACGCCCACGCAGGGCATGTTCAAGCGCATCTTGCACGTGCGCCTCATTTTCGTTGTCGAGGTGGCTGGTGGCCTCGTCAAGAATCATGATCGTGGGGTTCTTCAACAACAACCGGGCGATGGCCAGGCGCTGCTTCTCGCCGCCACTCATCCGGTAACCGCGCTCGCCGACCACGGTGTCGTAGCCATCAGGCAGCGTGGCAACCATGTCGAAGATGCGCGCCCCGCGGCACGCGTCGTCGAGTTCGGCCGTGGTGGCGTCGGGTTTGGCATAGCGCAGGTTGGCGCCGATGGTGTCGTGGAACAGGTGCGGGTCTTGACTGACGACGCCGATCGCCGCCCGTAGCGATTCCTGGGTGAGGTTGCGCACGTCGTGGCCATCGACCAGCACCGTTCCGTCACTGACGTCGTAGAGACGGGGAACGAGTGAGGCCAGGCTGGTCTTGCCCGAGCCCGAGGCTCCGACGAGCGCCACGGTTTCGCCTGGGCGAATGGTGAGCGACACGTCGATGAGCACGTCGCGGTCGGGGTCGGTCCCGGCCAGCGCACTCGGTGACTCCAGCGACCGGACGCTGACGTCGGCAGCCGCCGGGTACCGGAAGCGGACGTTGCGGAACTCGACGAGGCCGGTGGGCCCCACCAGGTCGACCGCACCGGGGCGGTCAACGATGTTCTCCGGGGCGTCGAGCACCTCGAACACCCGCTCGAAGCTGACCATCGCGGTCATCAGATCGACGCGGGCGTTGGTGAGCCCCGTGAGCGGCTGGTAGACGCGGGTGACGAGCGCGGCGAGGGTGACGAGGGTGCCGGGGGTGATGTCGCCATCGACGACGAAGAACGCACCAACTCCATAGATGGCTGCGGCACCGAGGGCACCGACCAGGCCGAGCGCGACGAAGAACACCCTGCCGTACATCGCCGAGGAGATGCCGATGTCGCGCACCCGTTTGGCCCGCGAATCGAACAGGCTTACCTCGTCACCGGCCCGCCCGAACAGCTTGACCAACTGTGCACCCGAGACATTGAACCGTTCGGTCATCTGGCTGTGCATCTCGGCGTTGACGCCCATCTGCTCGCGGGCGATGACCTGCAATCGCGAGCCGACCCGTTTCGCCGGGATGATGAACAATGGCAGCACGACGAGTGCCAACAGGGTGAGGCGCCATTCGAGCACGATCATCGCCCCAAGGGTGGTGATGAGCACGACGACATTGCTGACGACGCTGCCGAGCGTGCTGGTGACGGCGGTCTGTGCACCGACGACGTCGTTGTTCAGGCGGCTGATCAGTGACCCGGTCTGGGTGCGGGTGAAGAACGCGATCGGCATCCGCTGCACCTTGGCGAACAGGGCGACGCGTAGGTCGTAGATGAGCCCTTCACCGATACGGGCGCTGCACCAGCGTTGCACGATCGCGAGGCCGGCGTCGGTGAGCGCCGCGACCACCACGACGATTGCCAGGATGGTGATCAGAGTGCGGTCGCGATCAGGGATCGCGTCGTCGAGGATGGACCGGAACGCGAACGGGGGGACGAGCGCGATCAGGGCCGAGACGAGGATCGCAGCCAGGAACCAGATGATCGTCGACCGGTACGGGTGGGCGAACTTCCAGGCGCGCACGAGCGCGTCGCGTTGCAGCTTCTTGCCTTTGACCGCACTGGAATCGCCCGGCATCAACATGTGGGGGCCCATTCGCATCCGTCCACGATAGGGGTGCAGTAACTCGCCAAGGCACCCCTCCTAGGCTGCGACCATGAGTCGCTGGTGCATTGCGGTTGCCCTACCCATCACGCTGTCACTGGCGATCGCCGCGTGCGCCACGAACGACGACGGCCCAGTCGCCATCGAAAGCGCTGTCAACAACGAAAGCGGCCCCACGAGCGACCCCGCCACCAACACCCCGACACACCCGACCGACCCGACAGACCCGACCGATCCCACTGCCACCGATGCGACGACGACCGGCCCGACAAGAGATCCGCTGGCGCAAGGGGTGCCGATGCCCGACAGTTCCGAGGCGTTCGGTTGGCAGGAACTCAGTGAGGCGTCGGTACAGGACGGCAGCATCGAGGTGCCGATCGACTACGCCAATCCAGAAGCTGGCACCATCGACCTCTACATCGCCCGCCGCCTGGCCACCGATCCGGACAAG
>JANOKQ010000244.1:0-4295 GCA_031419375.1 Acidimicrobiaceae bacterium | reverse complement strand
CGGTGGTTGCGCCGAGTTGCTCGATCTGGGCGTAGATGTCATCGAAACTCGTCGCTGCGGCACCGACCCAGTTGGCGATGCCCAAGCCGTCGAGCTGCCCGGCGAGGTCAGTGGTTCCGTCGTGGACCACCAGGTCGGGTTCGAATGCGGCGATTGCTTCGACGTTCGGGGTGTAACCGGACAGGTCGGTCATCTTCGCTTCGGCCTCGGCCGGGTAGTTGCTCTGGTCGTCGACGGCAAGCACCTGATCGCCGGCTCCGATCGCGAACAGTATCTCCGTGGCCGACGGCGACAAGCTGATGATCTTGCTCGGGACTGTCTCGGCAGGCTCGTCGTCGGCAGCATCGGTCGCGGTTGGCGGTGGCTCGGTCGCAACCGGGGCCGACTCGGTCGTGGCCGATGCCGGCTGGGTGACGGCAGGATCGGCTGGCGGCTCGGTCGCCGCTGAGTCGCGTTGGGCGTCGCTACCGCAGGCGCTCAGCGCGAGCAGCAGTGCCGCTGTGATGGCGGCGATCCGATGTGAACGGGTACGGAACATGATGATCCTCCGTGCTTTCTGGAGGACACCGTCCTCCGGAACGGGAGGACAAGATCTGGTCGAGCGGTGAAACCGCAGCGGTCCGGCCCTTGCCTCGAGGGTGTGGTAATCGCGCTCGAACCAGGCGACCGGACTTGTCGTGACGAACACGCTTCACCGTTGCGGGACAGTGCCGGAGTCTCACCGGACTTCGCTGGGAACGAACAACAGGACCATACCGTCGCGTGCCTACACTCCCAACTCCATGAGCGAACAGCCACCCACCGACGATCCGCGCCCCGACGGGCTCCACGCCACGAAATCGTTGCTGCTGGTCAACACCGGCGACGGCAAGGGCAAGAGTTCGGCCGCGTTCGGGGTGATGACCCGTGCCGTGGCACGGGGCTGGAAGGTGGCCGTGGTGCAGTTCGTCAAGAGCGGCGAGTGGAAAGTCTGCGAGGAGACCGTCGGCCGTCAGTTGGGCGTCGACTGGCATGCCGTTGGCGATGGTTTCACCTGGGATTCGAACAACCTCGACCACGACAAGGAACTGGCCCGCAACGGCTGGGTCCTCGCGGCCGGGATCATCGCCGCCGGGGAGCACCAGCTCGTCATCCTCGACGAGTTGACGTACCTCCTCAACTGGGGCTGGCTCGATTCCGATGCGGTGCTCGCCGCGTTGGCGGACCGCCCGAACACCGTGAGCGTCATCGTCACCGGCCGGGATGCCCCCGCCGCGCTGATCGAGATCGCCGACACCGTGACCGAAATGCGCAACATCAAGCACGCCTACGACAGCGGGATCGCAGCCAAACGCGGCATCGACTACTGATGGCCGACAACGCACGTGTGCTGACGGGAGTGACGTTCCTCGTCGGCGGCGCCCGTAGCGGCAAGAGCACACTGGCAGTCACGTTCGCCGTGCAGCAGCCAGCACCGGTCACCTTCATCGCCACCGCCGAAGGCTTCGACGCCGACATGGCCGAACGCATTGCCGCCCACCGTCGCGATCGCCCATCGTGGCCGACGATCGAAGCGCCCATCGAGCTCGGCTCCACCATCGGGCAGGTACCGGTCGGCCACCTCGTCATCGTTGATTGTCTCACGGTGTGGGTCGCCAACCTGTTCCACCACCTGCCGGGGCCCGCCGACCGCGAGATCCGCTACAACGCGCTCGTTGCGGTACTCGGTGACCGGAGCGATCCGACGATCATCGTGTCGAACGAGGTCGGCCTCGGGCTGCACCCGGAGACGCCGATCGGGCGCGAGTACCGCGACGAGATCGGCCGGCTCAACCAACGCGTCGCAGCGCTAGCCGATCGCTCGCTGCTGCTCGTCGCCGGACGAGCCCTCCGCCTCGGCGACCCACTGGAGATGATCTCATGACCTGGCTCCGCGATGCCCTCGCAACCCTGCCCACTGGTGACGATGCCGCGGCCGCTGCGGTCAGCGAACGAGCCGCCGACATCCTCCGTCCTGCCGGCGCGTTGGCCCGCTTCGACGAGGTGGCCGCGTTCATCGCCCAATGGCAGCGCACCGATCAACCGGCGATCCGTCGACCGGCGGCGCTGATCTTCGCCGCCGATCACGGGGTGACGGCCGCCGGCGTGAGCAAGTATCCGGTCGACGTGACCGCGGCGATGCTCGCCGCGTACCGGGCCGGCAAGTCGACCGTGAGCGCCTTTGCCGCGGTCGCCGGAGCAACGGTCGAGGCGATCGACGTGGGCGTCGGCCGGCCGACGGGCGACATCCGCTTCGAGGCGGCGATGTCACCGGAGCGCTTCGACGAGGCCGTCGCCGCTGGCCGCAGCGGAGTGGAATCGCTCGACGCCGACCTGCTCGTGATCGGCGAGATGGGCATCGGTAACACCACCGCGGCTGCGGCCGTGGCCGCAGCACTCGGCGGCGGGGAGGTGGCTGCCTGGGTCGGGCGCGGCACCGGCCTCGACGACGAGGGCATGGACCGCAAGCGCGAAGCCGTGCGCCAGGCCGTCGACCGGATCGCCGGCGTGGTCGACCCGCTCGAGGTACTGCGCGAGGTGGGCGGGGCCGAACTGGTGGCGATGGCCGCGGCGATCGTGGCCGCCCGCCACCGAGCGCTGCCCGTGCTGATCGACGGCTACGTGGTCACCGCCGCCGCGCTGCCGTTGTTCTCGGTGCGTTCCGACGCGCTGGACCATTGCATCGTCGGGCACTGCTCGGCCGAACCGGGGCACCGGCGACTGCTCGAGCGCATCGACAAGCAACCCCTTCTTGATCTGGCGATGCGCCTCGGCGAAGGGTCCGGGGCGATGGCCGCGGTACCGCTCGTGGCGATGGCCTGTGCCGGCATCACCCAAGTGCCGACGTTCGCGGAGTGGTTCGCCTGAGCGCCGGCGGGCTCCCCCCGCTCGGGCCGTTGGCTGCGGCACAGTTCCTCACGCGCGTGCCGATCCGGCTGCGCCGCGAACCGTCGATGGAGCGGGCGATCGTATGGTTTCCGCTCGTCGGGGCGCTCATCGGCGCGGCCACAGGTGGCGTTGCCGTCGGCGCATGGCACCTCGTCCCGCCAGCGGTTGCCGCGGCGCTGGCAGTCATCGCCGGGTTGTTGATCACCGGAGCGTTCCACGAAGACGGACTCGGTGACATCGCCGACGCGTTCGGGGGCGGCACCACGGTCGAACGCCGCCTCGAGATCATGAAGGATTCGCGCCACGGCACCTACGGCGTCGCCGCGATGTGCGCCTCGATCGTGATCCGGATCGTGGCGGTGGGCTCGCTGGCTGGTCCGGCGGCGATGTTCGCCGGGCTGATCATCGCGCACACCATGGCGAGAGCGGCGTCCGTGGGTTTGATGGGCTCGATGAAGTTGGCTGCGGGGCTCGAGGGGCGAAACAGCCTCGGAGCCGACTACGGCCGCTCGACCACTCAGCGGCGCGCAGCCATCGCCGTGGCCTCCGGCTGCGCGATAACCGCGCTGGCCACCGGCTGGTGGGTGGCACCATTGGCAGCAGCGGGCGTGGTCTCGGCCGTGGCGGTCGGCGTGCTCGCCCTCCGCAAGATCGGCGGCATCAGCGGCGACGTCCTCGGCGCCTGCGAACAAATAGCCGAATGCGCCTGCCTCGTCGTCATCAGCGGCCTCGCCATGCGTCACCCGCTGTGGTGGACCTGACGCGGACCGGGCAACAGCCGCATTCGAATTAGTACGTCACCAGGCCCATCGACTTGGCGATTGCGTTGCGCTGGATCTGGCTGGTGCCACCCGAAATTGTGGCCACAATCGACTCACGCCAGCGAAAGCTCATGACGCTCTCGGTCGAGAACCCGTGCGCGGCCAGCACCTGCATACCGAGGCGAGCGGCGGCGACATACGCCTCGGAGCATTTCAATTTCGCCATCGCCGCCTCCCGCGTGCAGGATCGGCCGGTGCTCAACATCCACGCAGCACGTTGGGCGAGGAGGCGGGCACCGTCGATCTCTGCTTGCATGTCAGCCATCGGGTGAGCGAGGGCCTGGAAGTTGCCGATCGGACGATCGAACTGACGGCGCTGCTTCGAATAGTCGAGCATCTCGTCCATCGTTGCTTGGGTGACGCCGGTGTACGCCGCGGCCATCACGACTTTCTCGACATCAAGGCCTGACATCAGGATCGGGAATCCTCCATTGAGTTCGCCAATGAGGTTCTCGCGAGGCACCACTACCTCACTCAAGAAGACCTCATTCGTCCCGAGCAGATGTCGAGCCAGTGTTGGTGTACGACGGATCTCCAATCCCGGCGCATCATTCGGGACGAGGAGGA
>JANOKQ010000243.1:0-17319 GCA_031419375.1 Acidimicrobiaceae bacterium | reverse complement strand
ATCACTGTCCAACCTCGACGCCAAGCTGCGCGTGCAGACCCGCACGCAGATCGCCGCGCTGCAGCGCCACCTCGGCGTGACGACCGTGTACGTCACCCACGATCACGTCGAGGCGATGACCATGGGCGACCGCGTCGCGGTTCTGAAAGACGGTGTGCTCCAGCAGTGCGCGAGCCCGCGCGACCTGTTCATGCGCCCGGTCAACAGCTTCGTCGCCGGCTTCATCGGTTCTCCCGCGATGAACATGCTGGCCTGCACGGCGACCGAGGCCGGTGCTGCCTTCGGTGCCCTCGTGATGCCGCTCACGCCGGCCCAACGCGCTGCGCTCACCTCACCAGCGATAACCGTCGGCGTTCGGCCCGAATCGATGACCATCGGAGCCGAGCATGGCATGATCGCCACCGTGGTCACGGTCGAAGAACTCGGCTCGGAGTCGTATCTGTACTGCACGCCCGTCGGGCATCCCGAGGGCATCGTCGTCGCCCGCAGCGAAGGACTCAGCGCGGTGCGCCCCAGCGACAACGTGATGCTGGCACCCGATCCCACGGCGCTCCACCTGTTCGACCAGGCCTCCGGCGACCGTCTGCCCGACTGAGCGCGCACCTTTGAATCGACGAGTACCAATGCCGGATCACCAGTCAGCAACGCGCCCAACCGACCAGTCGAGCGACGACACCAGGGTCGACCCGTACCTCGGCACTGTCGTTCACGTCGTCGGCACGCGCCAAGCGCGGCCAAACCTGCCCTCGAGCGGCTGCCCATTCTGTCCGGGCGGGTTGGAAGCGCCCGATCCCTACGACGTGCGTTGGTTTCGCAACCGGTGGCCGGCAATGGCGGGTGAACGTTGCGAAGTGGTGCTCTACACGAGCGAGCACGACGCCACGTTTTCGTCGCTCGGTGTCGATGGCGCGGTGCGGGTGCTCGATCTGTGGGCCGAGCGCTGCACCGAACTCGGCACGCGCGTCGACGTCGATTACGTGCTCGTGTTCGAAAACCGGGGCCCCGAGGTGGGGGCCACGATTGCCCATCCTCACGGCCAGATCTATGCCTACGACCACGTCCCAGGCCGCCAGCGCAAGCTGTTGGAAGCGGGCTGGCAACCCGACGACGCGCCCGGCGAACGACTCGTCGCCGACGGTGGCGACTGGTCTGCGTGGGTGCCGTGTGCATCCACGTACCCCATCGCCGTAACGGTCGCGCCGCGGACGCGGGTGCCCGACCTGGCGTCGCTCGATTCGGTCGGCCGGCGGGGCCTCGCCGAGTTGCTCGTCGACGTGCTCGGCCGGCTCGACCGGCTGTTCGATCAGCCATTGCCGTACATGATGTGGCTAAACCAACGCCCCACCACCGGTGCCGACTGGTCGACGGCATGGTTCAACATCGAGATCGTGTCGCCATGGCGCAACGCGGGCACCGCACGGTTCATCGCCGCCGCCGAGGTGGCCTGCGACGAGTACTTCAACCCCGTGATCCCCGAGATGATCGCTGAGCAACTTCGCGCCCTCGCCTAATCCACGCCTAATCCAATGCCTGATCCCCGGCGGCCCATGTCCCCGGCGGCATCACTCGGCGGTGTTGACGATCAACACGCTGCACGGTGCGTGATGGGCGATTCGGTTCGGCACGCTGCCGAGCACGAATCGCTTGATCCCGCTCATCCCGCGGTTGCCAACCACGAGCAGATCGGCACCGACATCCTGGGCCACGGCAATGATCGCATCGCAGGGGTCACCGCTGATCGTGTGGGCCACGATCACCACTCCATCAGCTTTCACCGCAGCGATCGACGCGGCCGACACGGTACGGGCGTGGTCGGCGATGCCTTCGTTCATCCGTTCGACGTCGATCATCATTCCGCCAGCGCCGGTTGCAAGCGCAGCCTCACCAAACGTCACCGCTCGAAACGCGTGCACGACATGCAGCGTCGCCCCGCTCAACCTGGCCAACCCCGCGGCGTGCACGACCGCCTTGTTCGCCGTCTCTGATCCGTCCGTCCCAACCACGATGGTGCTGTACATGGCCGGATTCTTACAGGCGCGACGAACCAATACCAGAATCGTCAGACAGTTGTTGGCCCGTCGCGCTCGGCCGCGCCCGAGGACTGGCTGGTGCTGCCGTTCGTGTCGATCGAAGCATCGTGTGAAACCGCGTCGGGGCTGGCGGTCGCGGTGCCGTCGAACTCGGCCTCGCCGGTGTCTGGTGCCGGGTCGTCGATGATCTCATCGTCGCGGCCGGGTTGGGCATCGGCGCCCTCGCGGGTCAACAGCAGGTACACCGTGGCACCGACCACAGCGGCGATCGCCACCCACTGGTTCCAGCGCAGGCCGCCAAGATGATCGGCCCGGTCGATGCGCAAACCCTCCACCCAGAAGCGGCCGAGGCCGTAGCCGAGGAGGTACACGGCCAGTAGTCGTGGGGGTCGCAGATTCAATCGTTTGTCGATCTGCAACAGCACCACGACCAGAGCAAGGTTCCACAGCGACTCGTACAAGAAGGTGGGGTGGAACGTGGTGCCGGGTTCGAATCCGGCGGCGAGGGTGGTGTCATCGCTGAGCTCGAGGCCCCACGGCAGCTCGGTCGGTCGCCCGAACAGTTCCTGGTTGAACCAGTTCCCCCACCGCCCGATGGCCTGCGCCAACGGGATCGCCGGGGCCGCGCACGTGGCCATGACGGCCGGATCGACGCCGCGACGGCGACTCGCCCACAGGCCGACGACGATCCCTGCGAGGAGACCCCCAGGAATCCCGAGGCCGCCCTTCCAGATCTGCACGATGCGGACCGGGTCGTCGCTGAAGGCATCCCAATCCGTGGCCACGTGGTACAGCCGAGCGCCGACCACCCCGGCCAACACCCCCCACACCGCCATTGCGCTGGCGTCGTCACGGGTACCGGCACCTCTCGCTTCGAGCCGACGACCGATCAGCCAGACACCAGCCACCACACCGAGTGCGATCATCAACCCGTACGCGTGGATAGACAACGGGCCAATCTCGAGCACGCCGCCGGATGGGCTCGGGATTCCCGCCGGTCCTACGGCTAGCACCTGCACGTTCATCTCAACCTGCCGTCACTCGCCGCGCACAAAGGTCATCTCCAGAGTATGTCGTGGTCAACGTCAGATCGCTCGATCATCCAGTCACACCGGTCACCCGTCACGCAACCAACATGGCGATTGCGACGAAGTGACACGCGGCAGCAGCCACCGTGCAGCCGTGCCACACCTCGTGGTATCCGAACGTGCGCGGCCACGGGTCGGGTCGCCCGAGGAGCAGGACCGGCATGCCGATGGTGTACATCAAGCCCGACACGGCGACGAGCGCGAACTCGAGCGGGCTGAGCGAACGCACCAGCGTGGGCAACAGCAGCACGGCGATCCAACCCATCGCCGGGTACAGGGAGTACCCGAGGCGTTTGAACCGCTCGAAACCGAAGCACTTGACGACCACACCGACGGCCGCCATCACCCACACGATCCATAGCGCGGGCACACCCCGCGAGCGTGGCAGCGCCAGCACGCACAACGGCGTGTAGCTGCCGGCGATGAGCACGAAGATCATCGAGTGATCGATCCGTTGCAGCACCCGCCCGACGCGTTCGGTGCGGGCCAGGCGGTGATAACCGGCCGACGTGCCGAACGCGAGCAACAGCGCGGTGCCATAGATAGCCACGGCCACCGTTGCCGCTGTGCCCTCGGCGAGTATCACCAGATCGATCACCGCCGGAACCGACACGATGAACGCGGCGGCGTGCAACCAGCCGCGCCACGTCGGTCGCTCGTCGAACGGGGTCGACCAGGATGGCGCTGCAGATCTCACCCGTCCCCGCACAGCCAGCGCCCGGTCGGGGCCGAGCTCGTTCATCGGTCCGTTCATGATCGGAAGTCAGTGGAAGTCATGGGTGCGATGCTTGGGTCCGGGGTCAGCCGCATCGAGCGCCCAGACCAACCGGTCGGACTCGTCGTCGCGGTAGAAACTGTCGAAAAGGCTCGGCAGGCGGCAATGCTCATGTGTTCATCCCCTGCAGTTCAGACGCTTGCGGACAAGCGGTTCAGACATACGGATCGTTGTCGCTGAGCGGCTCGGCCCACCACTCCGACGGCACGGCGGTGGTCTCCCAGTCAGGGAATGGGTAGATGCAATTGACCGGGCACGCCGGGAGGCACTTGTCGCACCCGCTGCACAGCTCGGGCACGATCACCACATCGGCGCCGTGGTTGAAGATCGCCCCGAACTTCGACGGGCAGGCCCGCAGGCACGCGTCGCAGTTGATGCATTCGAGCATCTCGATGCGCACCGGAGCGTTCTTCCACTTGGGGTTGCGGGTGCGATGCTCGATTCGCTCGGCGCGTGTGGCCCCCATGACCGCCAAGTCTAGAGGCACTCGTCGCGGCCGTACTTGACCGGCCGGTCAAGTCAATGGTCGACTGAGACAGTGAGCGATGGCCGGACCCACACCGAACAGGGGCTCGAACGCAAGCATCAGCTGCTTGCGGCCGCAGCCACGCTGTTTTCCACCAAGGGCTACTCCAACACGCGCATCGCCGACATCTGCTCCGCCGCTGGCGTCGCCAAGGGCCTGATGTACTGGTACTTCCCGACGAAGGAAAGCCTGTTCGCCGAACTCGTCCGCACCATGCGCCTGCAGCTGCGGCGCGCCCAGGCGGCGGCGATGGACCCAGATGCCCCCGCCTTGACGCGCATCCGCCAAGGCACCGAGGCCAGCGTCGTGTTCATGGCCGAGCACTCCTCGTACTTCGCGCTGCTCGATGTCGAGCGGGCCGACGACGAGGTGGCCGGGGTGCTCCGCGCCGGCAGCGACGTGTATGCCGACGACGTGATTCGCCTGGTGCGCGAAGCCCAGGCCGACGGTTCGATCCCCGATGGCGATCCGCGCCTCGCGGCGACCGGCGTGCTCGGTGCCGTGTCGTCGTTCAGCCATGCCCAACGGACCGGCAGCCTCCAGGTCGATGTCGACGATCTGGCCCGCTTCGTCGGCGAGTGGGTGCAGCGAGCGCTCGCCGGTCAGTGATTGTGGCGGCCGACGGTCGGGTCGGCCGGGCCATCGACTTCTCCCGTAACCGCCGCGTCGATCTCGGCCAGGATCTCCGGGTGCTTGCGCCGGATCACCTGAACGAACGCGTCGACGATGCGCGGTTCGAACTGCGCGCCGCTGGAGCTGACGATGTACTGGATCGCCTCGAGCGGTGACCATGCCCGCTTGTAGGTGCGGGCGCTGGTGAGTGCGTCGAAGACATCTGCGGCGGTCACGATCCGTCCGCTCAACGGGATGTTCTCAGCCACCCGACCAGCCGGATAGCCGGACCCATCCCACCGTTCGTGATGGGTGAGGGCGACCTCGGCGGCGAGTTGGATCAACGGCGATGCACTGCCCGACAAGATCTCGGCGCCGACCGTTGTGTGGGTCTTCATCACGTCGAACTCCTCGACGGTGAGCGGCCCGGGCTTGAGCAGGATCAAGTCGGGGACGGCGACCTTGCCGATGTCGTGAAGGCGGCCGGCGAGACGCAGTTGACGCACCCACTCCTCGGTTTCACCGAGCTCGGCGGCGATGGCTGCCGAGAGGTCGCCGACGCGGATGGTGTGCTCACCCGTGTCGGCGTCGCGGAACTCGGCCAACACCGCCAGGCGTTGGAACGCCTCCAGTTGGTATTCCTCGAGATCGGCCGTACGTCCACGCACGAGGGCCTCGAGCTCGCCGGTGCGCAACCGGAGGATCTCGGCCTGTTGACGCGCCGCCTCGGTGTCGTGCGCGATCTGCAGGGTCTTGATCCGCAGATCGGTTCCATTGCTGAAAATCGCCTCGTGCTGAGCGAACCGCGCCTCTTGGTGCCGGAGTGCGTCCTCGAAGCGCCCGAGGCTCTTCAACGTGGCGGCCAACTCGGTGTGCACCTTCAGCTCGTTTTCGAGCATCGACCCGACCTGGGCGATCTCCAGCGCCAGTTCGTAACACTTCAGCGCGGCATCGGGGTCGCCGCGCTCGATGGCCACTCGCCCCCTGGCCATGGCAAGGCTGAACCCGGTGATCCCATTCGCCGGGGCACCTGTGCGTTGCTGCACCAGAAGGTCCGCCTGATCGAGACATTGCTCGGCGCGTTCCAACGAATGCAGTGCACAGTAGGAGATGCCGAGACGGGCCAGAATCTGGGGTTGGTACTCGGGCGCATGCTCCGCGGCCAGCTCGAGGGCCGACTCGTCGAGGCTCACCGCGAGGAGGGTCTCGTTGCGCCCGGCGCGGACCTCGGCCATGTTCGTGAGGGTGAGCACGGCGTGGCTCGGCCGGTCGAGACCGCGATTTGCGCTCAGGGCGGCTTCGTAGGTGACGAGTGCCCTGTCAGTATCGCCGAGGGAGTGGTGAACGATGGCGACGGTGTTGAGCAAGTTCCCCTCGTCCACCCGGTGATCGGTGAGCCGGTAGAGCTCGAGCGCGCGCAGCGCCGACTCGAGCGCTTCGGTGTAGTTGCCGGCCACGTACTGCACGAGCCCGACCAGATTGAGCGACCACACCTCCACGACCGTTGCGCCGACCCGGCGCGACAGTTCGCGGGCGTCGAGCGCAATCGAGAACGCGTCGTCAGGTTGATCTGCGGTGTACGCGATCGACGCCAGACGGTAGAGGGCTTCAGCTTCGCCGACGCCGTCGCCAAGCGTCCGAGCGCGCACCCGGGCCTGCTGGGCCATCGACCGTGCGGCCGCGATGTCGTTGGTTTCCGCAGCCCGCGCATCGTCAAGGAGATCGCGTACCGTCTTGGTGACGCCCACCCCATCGATGACTGGTGTTGCCCGAATTACCAACGACATTCCTCCTGACGCCCTCTCGACCCGCGCGGTACGCGCGAGCACGAACACAGGATAGTGAGCAAGCCACTTCCATACATGGATATCGGCACCCCTGGCCAAACCTTGAGCCACACCGAGCGTGAAACGATACCGCTCACCGCGGTTGGACCGCGCTTCACCTATGGTGGAGCCATGCGGTGGGGGAGTCGAACGATCGAGACGTCAGCGGTCGCCGCACTTGCGCCGATCGTGATGCTGTTGCCGTTGTGTCTTGTCGCCCTGACCGTCTTCTGGCTACCGGCGTGGCTGATCTTCGACGTCAGCTACACGTGGTTCGCCGTGTCCTACCTGTTTGCCGCAGTGTTGTTGTTCGTGAAGCCGGTGCAGCTACTGATTCTCGCTCGCGCCCTGGGAGCACGCCGCCCGAGCCGCGACGAGCGGGCGCGCCTGGAGACGGCCTGGCGATCAGTGATGCAGGCCGCGCGGTTGCCGATCGATCGGTACGTGCTCGCGGTGTTGCCGGCGGAGGAGCTCAACTCGTTTGCCTGCGGCGGGCACCTCGTCGTCGTGACCACGATGGCCGTCGAGACGCTGCCGCGCGATGAGCTTGCCGGTGTGCTGGCCCACGAGCTCAGCCACCACCTCGGCCTGCACACCGTGGCCCTCACCCTGGCCCAGTGGCTCGCCCTCCCAGTCATGGTGCTGGCTCGAATTGGGTTCTTCCTCAAGAATGTCGCCACGGCGGCAACCACCAGCTTCGCCAGCCATTCCGCGGCACTCACGGCGCTCGGTCGGCTGATCGGCGGAGTGCTCACGGGAGCCGCGTGGATGTTGTGGAGCGGGCTCATCGCAGCCAACGCCGTCGGCAACGTCGCCGGTCGGGGGGCCGAGTTCCAGGCCGACCAGCGTGCGGTCAACCTGGGTTTCGGCACCGAACTATCGAACGCGCTGCGTCGCCTGATCGCCCTCGGCGGCGGAGAGCGCCCGCGCACCTTCAGCGAACGGCTCGGGGCCACCCATCCCCCGGCTCGCACCCGTGTTGCCCGCATCGATGCAGCCCGACGCGCCACCGGGACACTCCGGCCGTAAATCTACGGCGAGCCCGAGCCAGGAGATGGCCCATCGGGGGGTGGTCAAGGCAGCAACACGCGGCCTACGGTGTCACGATGCTGCTTGCCCATGATTCCGTCGGCGACGGCCCCGCGCTTGTCCTGGTGCATGGCATCACCGAATGTCGCCAGGTCTGGGAGCCGTTGATCGCGCCGCTGGCCCAGCGATACCGGGTCGTTGCCCTCGACCTGCGCGGTCACGGCAGCTCGGCCCACGGCGACACCTACGACCCGATCACGATGGCGACCGACGTGGCCGAAACCCTGGCATCGATCGATATCCAGGCGCCACTCATCGTCGGCCACTCCCTCGGTGGGTTGATCGCCACCGCGTGTGCCGTCGTCGCCCGGCCGCGGGCGGTGCTCAACGTCGACCAACCACTTCGACTGGCTGCGTTCAAAGATGGGCTCGCTCAACTCGAACCAATGTTGCGCGGCGACGAAGCGTCGTTCTCGGCTGCGATCGATCTGATCTTCGAACAGATGATGGGCCCGCTCGACGCCGAGCAAGCCGCCCGGGTGCGCGCTCTGCGCCGACCCGACCCAACCGTGGTGCTGGGCATCTGGGGGACCGTGTTCGAGTCGACACCCGATGAGCTCGACGCCGCCATCCACACCCTCACCCAAGCTGTAGCCGTGCCCTACCTGTCGTTGCACGGCACCGACCCGGGCGCCGAGTACAGCGCCTGGCTGCGCGGTTGCATCCCCAGTTCAACCGTGGAGGTGTGGCCGGAACAGGGCCACTACCCGCACCTCGTACAACCAGCGCGGTTCCTCGAGCGCCTGTTCGATTTCGACACGGCGGGCTGACCCGACCACGGTTGACCAGTGCCTACCCGGTGCCCGCCCGGTGTCGATGCATCCACGAAAGCGCCGCCGCCGCCGCGGATAGCGTGACTCGCATCGACGATCGTGCGCCTTCCTTCGCCGAGCTCGGGGTCAACTCGGCGCTCGTTGCGCGTCTCAGCGAATCAGGCATCGTCGTGCCGTCACCGGTCCAGGTGCTCACCATCCCGGATGCCTTGGCCGGAGTCGACGTCGCCGCGCAAGCGCCGACGGGTTCAGGCAAGACACTCGCGTTCGGCCTGCCGATGATCCAGTGCCTTGCTGCGCGTTCGACCGGACCGGGTCCGACCGGGCTGGTGATCGCCCCGACACGCGAACTCGCCCGTCAGATCGGGCGAACGCTGCAACCACTGGCGGCCACATTCGGGCTCCGGGTTTACGCGGTCTACGGCGGCGTGCCGTTCGAACCCCAGATCGACGCGTTCCACCAAGGCATCGACATCGTCGTTGCCTGTCCAGGACGGCTGCTCGACCTCATCGACCAGGGCCATGCCTGCCTCGACGCGGTCACGGTCCTGGTGATCGACGAGGCCGATCGGCTCGCCGATCTGGGTTTTCTGCCCGACGTTGACCGGCTCCTGCAGCAGACCTCGCCGCGGCGACAAACGATGGTGCTGTCGGCCACGCTCGATGGCCCGGTGGTCGATCTGCTCGCAACCGCGCAACGTGACCCCGTGCGTCACCACGTTGCCCCGAGCGAACAACTCCCCGTCCGCCACCACTTCTGGCTCGTGGCACCGCCAGATCATGTGCCGCTACTGGCCGACCTGGCCGACCATTGCGGTCCCACGATCGCGTTCAGCAACACCCGTCGCGGGGCCGACCACACCGGCCGCCAACTCGCCCGGCTCGGAGTACGCGTCTCGCTGCTGCATGGTGGTAACGACCAGGAGCGCCGCGCCGAAGCGCTCGACCGGTTCGCCAACGGCGAGTCGCAGGTGCTGGTCGCAACTGACGTCGCGTCACGCGGGCTACACATCGACAACGTTGCCTGCGTCGTCCACCTCGAGCTCCCCACCGACGCGTCGGACTATGTCCACCGGGCAGGGCGTACCGGGCGAGCGGGAGCCGTCGGCACCGTGGTGGCCTTCGTCGACCCGGAGGCGACCGCCGCAGCCCGCCGACTGCTACGGCGCGTGGCTGCCAACTTCCCCGGCGACATGGTCGACGAAGCCGAGTTCACCACGCCCCAAGTGGCAACACTCGAAAGCGTTGGCGACCGCGTCGCCATCGACCACGAGATGGTCGCGCTCGGGACGTTGATCCGGCCCGGCACCGTCGGGACCGTCAAGTTTGCGCCCGTCAAGTTCGCGTCCGTCAAGTTCGCGCCCGGATCGAGCGGCGAAACCAAGATACCCCTCAAGTGCGGGTGGATGGGGTCGATACAAGGGTAGCGCTCACCCCTCAAACGAGGGATGCTCGCCGACAGCCCGCCGACACGAAAGGCCCGCCACCAGTGGCTACGACCCTCCCCCCCCTGATCCTTTCTTCGTCATGGCAAAGCTCCATCCGTCATCCTCGCCACAACCAGACGACGAGACGAGGGCAACACGTCGGCCCCACCAGCACCGGCCCCACCAGCACGGGCCCGATCGCAGGCCTGGTCACTGGACGGAAGATTGCCGTGACGACCATTGCGGTGCCGGCGATGGTGGCAGTGCTGTGGATGCGCAGCTCGGTCACGACGACCCAGCTTGCCGTCATCGCTGCGGCGTCAGTGCTTGTCAGCATCATCTGGGCCGCCGCATCGGTCCACGCGCTGGCCACCTCCAGGTCGAAGCTGTTGTTCGAATCAACACACGAGACGCTCACCGGGCTGCCCAACCGTCGCCAGTTCAGCAAGCTGTTGAGCGACACCCTCGCCAACTGCCGCGGCGGCGCAGTGATCGTCATCAACCTCGACGGGTTCCGCTCGGTCAACGAAGCCCTCGGGCACCGTGTCGGCGACGACGTCCTCGTCGAGGTTTCACATATCATCTGCGACACAGCGCGCTTCGCGGACAGCGTGTCCCACCTCGGTAGCGACGAGTTCGCAGTACTGGTCGACTCCGAGGATGAAACCGAGGTGCTGATGGTCGCCCAACGGCTCGTCGACTCGTTGCGGGTCAACAGGTACGCGGGCCGCAAACTGATCCGGGTGACCGCCTCGGTCGGCGTGGTCCGGTGGTCGCGTCACACCCCATCGACAAGAATCGACGACATCGTCCAGGCGACCGATGCAGCGATCGAAGACGCCAAACGCCACAACGGCGACCAGATGGTGCTCGCCACGCTGTGAGCGCGGCTCAGGCCGTACCGTCGAACTCCGATGCCGGGGCGACACGGCCGAGCCCGGCAAACGACTGGATTGGTGTGCGCCCATCGTTGACAACCGCGTCGACCTCGCACGCGATCGGAACCGCAACGCCATGGTCGCGGGCCAGTTCCACCACGACCCGGCTGGTCTTCACGCCCTCGGCAACCATGTGCATGCTGGCCGTGATCTCGGCGATGGTACGGCCCTTGGCTAGCTCCACGCCGACGGTCCGGTTGCGACTCAACGGGCTCGAGCAGGTGGCCATCAGATCGCCCAGCCCGGTGAGCCCCGAGAAGGTTCGCGGGTCGCCGCCCATCGCTGCGCCGAGTCGGGTGATCTCGGCCAGCCCACGGGTGAACACCATTGCTTTGGTGTTGTCGCCCAGCCCAAGGCCTTCGGCCATGCCTGCGGCGATCGCGACAACGTTCTTCAATGCCCCGCCGAGCTCACAGCCGACGACGTCGGGGTTGGTGTACACACGGAACCGGCGCGTGGTGAACACGCGCTGCAGCGACGTGGCGACGTGTTCGTCGGGCCTCGCGATCACGGCCGCCGCGGCGTAGCCGGCCACCACCTCGCGGGCAAGGTTCGGGCCAGCAAGCACACCGGCGGGATGGCCGGGCAGTTCCTGCTCGATCACCTCCGTCATCCGCAGATGGGTGCCCTGTTCGAGCCCCTTGGTCAAGCTGACGATGGGAACCCAATGCCGCAACAACGGAGCGATCGCCACCAGCGTGGATCGCACCGCGTGCGAGGGCACCCCGATGACGATCACGTCGGCGTCAAAGACCGCTTCGTGCAGCGAGGTGGTAGCCCGCAGCGTTGGGTGCAAGTTGAGGTCGGCGAGGTAGCGACTGTTGCGGCCAGTCGTGTTGATGTCGTCAGCGGTGGCCGGGTCGCGGGTCCACAGGACGACGCTGGCGTTGTTCGCGGCGAGTGAGGCGATGGTCGTTCCCCATGAACCGCCTCCGAGCACCGCCACCTGCACTGGTCGAACCATCGGTTTCGTTCCTTTTCGTCGGTAGGGGTCCAGATGCACCGTATCCGCGCGAGCGACGCCGCCTATCCTTGCCCACAGATGAGCGCGTCGTGGCCAGCACCCAATGTTGATGAGCGGCGGCCGTCACGGGAACGGCATCCCAACTACCTGCTGCGCCGGGCCGTGGCCGCCGCTGCCGCAGCCGCGCTGGTCACCGTCGTGGTCGCAGGATTCGTCGTGTTCTCCAGGGGGAACGACACGTCGTCGGACGGCGGCACCACAGGCATCAGCGAATGGAACACCGTGGTCGCCCAGGATCGTGCCTCCGGGGTCATCACCACGTTCGATCGTGACGGCAGCGAGTTGTCCACGGTGAACACCACCCTCATCGGTCTCGGCGACGTCGGCCTCGACGGTGTGGTGCTGGTCGGTACCCAAGGCGACACCGCCGCCGATGGCGTCGGACTGCTCGACCTCACGACCGGCAGGATTCGTCCTCTGGTCGTGCACACCGCGTTGCTCGACGGGGCCGAGGGGCAACCGTTCCGGGTGGGGTTCGATGCGGCCACCGATGCCGTCGAACTCCTCGACGCACGACGTGGCACGGTCACCGACCTGCTTCGCTTCACCGACACCGACAATCCGGTCGTGCTCCCCGAATTCGTGCGGGTGGATGACGACGGCAACCATGCGGTGTTCACCGAACTGACCCGCTCGTCCACCATCGCGGTCGATCTCGAGACGTCGACGGCGGTGACGATGCCGGGGACTCTCGCCGACATCGCCTTCGATTCGATCGTCACGCTGACCAACCGTGGCGACACCGTGCTCCTCGATCGCTACGACCTCGTCGGTGCGCTCGCCGGCGAGCGCACCGGCACCGTGGAGATACCGACACCCGCAGTGGTGATGTTGGTCACCGCGACCACGGCCATCGCGGTGGAGACGACCGGCACGATCCGCATGATCGACTTCGCCACCGAGACCACCACCAAGGTCGCCACGGTGCCAACCGATGCGGCCCGCCGCACCAGCGTGGACGACGCGGCCAGTTCCGGCACTGGGTCCGGTGCGGGCACGGTTGCCGTCGGCGATCCCGCCGTCAGCACGCCCACCGCAGCCGATCCAACCTCGACCGGCGATGACGGTCAAGGTGACGGAACCGGTTCGGGCAGCGCGCCGACGACCGTGGTCCTCGGTGGAACGGCGCTGATGGGCCACACCCGACTCGCCGTGTTCACCTCCAATGGTGTCACGGTTCTGGACGCCACTGGCGCCTCGATCGGCGCGCTGGCGGTGACGCAGCCGCACGCCATCACGGGACTCATCAGTCCCCGACGTCGCTGCCTGACCGTGACGTCGGCGACGCTGCAGATCAGCGTGTTGATCGACGTCGCCGCTGCCAGTGCCCTCGGCTCGTTCGCGACGGGCACCTCAGCGGCAGAGTCGGCCGACGGTTGCACGGTGGCCGTGATGGCGGGCAGTGGCGGCACGACGGTGCTCGGGCCCGGCATCGACCGCACCATCGACGCCTCGATCAGGACGGTGTCAGCCGATGGAACCGCCATGTTGCGCGTGGCTGCGGACGGCATCACGATCCTGCCCATCATGAGCGGCGGCACCGATGACGGTGCACCATCGACCGGAGGCGCGGGGATCGAGCTGACGCAGCGTCCGGGGGTGGCGGTGTTCGCCACCCGGTGATGTGTCGCAGTCGCCCACCTCTCGTTGGCGCGCGCTGCTGACTACGCCCGTGATCCGCAAGCGCACCGACGGCCAGCCACCCGGCTTGCCGGTTGGAGCGGCCGGTTGTCGACAAATCCACCGCCACGGTGCCTTTCTCGACAGTCGGCCGGTCCAATCGGCCGCTCCAACCGCCGCTGTCAGGCGGGGTGTCAGGTTGGGAGGCGGAGCTGGCGCAGGGCCGAGCGGCGGACCTTGCCGGCGTCGTCGCGTAGAGCTTCGCCGACGAACTCGAACGTTCGCGGCACCTTGTACGAGACCAACCGCTCGCCGAGGAACGCTCGCAACTCGTCGAGATCTATGGCCGTCATGTCTGCCTCGACGATGGCGTGGATGACATTGCCCATGTCGTCATCGGGCAAGCCGATGACCGCGCACGACCGCACGGCCGGATGCTCCTGAAGGGCAAACTCGATCTCGGCCGGATAGATGTTCGCGCCACCCGACAGGATCATGTCGGCGGCCCGGTCACCGAGGTACAGGTAGCCGTCACCATCGACGTACCCCATATCGCCAAGCGATTCCCAGCCACCATCACGGATTCGAGCCTCGGCGCCGACGTAGTAGTAGGTGGGCGCGTCGCGGTCGCGACGCAACCAGACCTCACCCATCTCTCCGGCTGCGACATCGTTGCCGTCGGCGTCGGTGATGCTCACCGAACCGGGCTCGGCGCGGCCGACCGAGCCACGGTGGGCGAGCCACTCTGTGCCGGTGATGAAGGTGCGCGTCTGCGCCTCGGTCCCCGCGTACAGCTCGAAGATCCGCTCGGGACCGAGCCAGTCGATCCACACCTGTTTGAGCCACACGGGGCAGGGTTCGGCCAAGTGCCACACCACCCGCAGACTGCTCAGATCGTAGCGCTCACGCACCTCGTCGGGGAGACGCCAGATGCGCTTCATCATCGTCGGGACGAGGTAGACCACCGTTGCCCGATGGGTTTCGATCGCGGCCAACGTCGCCTCTGGGTCGAAACGGGCCAGCACGGCCACATGGTTGCCGTGCAGCAGCGCCTGCCACGACCACACGATCGGCCCGTTGTGATAGAGCGGGCCGGGCATCACCAAGCAGCCGTCGGCGCCGAGCAGCAGCGGGGCCGCCTCGTCGGTGTCGAGGCGTGCCGGATCCCCCGACACGATCAGCTTCGGGCGTCCCGTCGATCCACCCGAGGTCGGTGCCTTCCACGCCGGCGAGACGGGGTCGCCGAGCGCGTCGAGCCCAGCGATGTCGGCAGCCGTGGCGCGTGCAGGCCGGTAGCCGCTGGGCACGCTGGTGCGATCGTCCACCGAACCGTCGGGCACCCCGATCACCACCTGCGGGTTGGCCAGATCGATGATCGCAGCGATCTCTCGCGTCGGCAAACGTGACGAGATTGGCTGCGGCACCGCACCGAGGCGCCACGCGGCGACGAAAGCGATGAACCAGTCCACTGAGTTGGGCAGGGCGATGGTCACCATGTCGCCGACGCGCACCCCGCGCGAGCGCAGGTCGACGGCAAGGTCGTTGGCCTCCTCGACGAGCTGTCGGCGGGTGATCGACCGATCCCCACAGGTTACTGCGGCCCGGTTGGGTGCCACGTCGGCAAGCAGTTCCAGTTGCCGGAAGAACGAAACGAGTGCCATGCAGGATCAGTTCGCCTGCAGGAACTCGACCCAGTTTCCATCGGGGTCTTCGACGATGGCAATCGTCACCCCGGGGCGCAGCTCGCGAACCGGCACCACCACCTTCACTCCCGCTTCGGCGCATTCGCCGGTGATCTCGACGATGTTCGACACCGACATCGTCCAGTAGCGGTACCCGGTCGCTCCCGGGATTCCGCCGGGAGCTGCCTTGGCCGGCGGCGGCTTCGACGGGCTCACCAGCTTGATGGTGCTCGTGCCGCACATCAGCCGGTGCATCGTGCCGCCCGGCATCGGCGACTCACCCGCCGATTCGAGCCCGAGTAGGTCGCGGTAGAACGCGAGCGAAGCGTTCATGTCGTTGACCACGATGCCGAGATCGATCGAGTCCTTGGTGAGCGAAACACCCATGAGGTTCTCCTGTTCGTGAGCGAGGTTGGTGCCGCCCTATGCAGCAGACACCGGCGCCACCCTATGCAGCAGAAACTGGTGAGCCCGCAACGCAGGTGTCTGCCGCCGGGTCCGCCACCCGCCGGGCGCTGGCAAGTCAGTTGAGGTCAGAGGCCGCCAGCGCCAGCCGTTCGACCGCCACACCGATCTCGTCGACGCTCAGTGTCGAATACGACAGACGTACCTTGGAGTCGGGGGCCTGGTCGATGGTGAAGGCACTTCCGGGAACGAACGCGACGCCACGCTCGACGGCCCGTGCAAGGAGGGCGTTGGTATCGGCGATACCTGCGAAATCAGCCCACACGAACATGCCGCCTTCTGGCCGCAGGAACGAGACGCGATCACCGAACGCGGCAGTCAGCGCGTTGCACAGTGCATCGCATCGCGTGCGGTACATCGGCATGATCCGTTCTTTCTGCGCGTCGAGCCAACCCGGCTGGCTGACGACGTTGGTCAGCAGTTGTTGGGCGAAGGTGGAGGTATGTAGGTCGGCGGCCTGCTTGGCGCGTGTCGCCCACGCGATGACGTCGGGCGGGCCGATCATCCAGCCCACCCGGAACCCCGGCGCAACGATCTTCGAAAACGTGCTCAGGTACACCGCGCGAGTGGTGAACGAGGCCACGGGCGGCAACGGATCGCCGGCGAAGCGAATCGCGCCGTACGGGTCGTCTTCGATCACCAGCAGTTCGTACTCGTCGGCGAGCGTGGCGAGTAGCCGTCGACGCTCGAGCGACATCGTCGCGCCTGACGGGTTGTGGAAGTTCGGGACCACGTAGATCACCTTCGGGCGCAGACCGGCGGCCAGGCGTTCGGCGAGTACCTCCACCTGCATCCCGTCGGCGTCGCCGGGAATCGCTTCGAAGCGCGGCTCGAACAGTTCCAGCGCCTGCACGGCGCCGAGGTACGCAGGTGACTCCGACACCACCACGTCACCGGCATCGATGAGCACCTTGGCGAGCAGATCGAGCGCCTGCTGCGAACCGTGGGTGACGAGGATCTCCCCCTCGACAGCGATAGGTCGACCGAGCTCGGCGGAGTAGTGCCGGGCGATCCACCTGCGAAGGTCGATCACGCCATCGGTGGCCGAGTACTGCACCACCTTCGGCCCATATTCGCTGAGCAGCCGATCGGCTTCGCGGCGCAGGTCGAGCAGCGGGAAGCTGTCGGGCGTGGGTAACCCACCGGCCAGCGACAACATGTCGGCCAGTTCCGTCACCTTCAACAGGTCACGGATCGCCGACGAGCGCAGGCCGCTGGTTCGTGATGCAAAGCGGAACGACATGGTCCGTGCACCGTAGTGCAACGCCTGCTCGCGACCCGTGCGGATTCGTGCGTACTACCGCACGGGTCGTCAGCGTTGCGTCAAATCAGACGGTTGCGACCGGCTTCTCGGCGACCGGCTTATTGGCGACCGGCTTCACGGCGACCGGCTTCTTGGCGACCGGCTTCACGGCGACCGGCTTCTTGGCGACCGGCTACTTGG
>JANOKQ010000242.1:0-6666 GCA_031419375.1 Acidimicrobiaceae bacterium | reverse complement strand
AGTTGACCTGGGCGCTGGAGAACAGGTCGTGGTGCTGGAAGCCGGCCTGCACATCGTCGAAGCGGGTGAGGTACCACAGCGTCCACGGCATGGCATCACTGCGGAACGCCCGCGACCCCTCCCGGAGTTCGTCCCACACGTAGGGATGACCGTCGATCACCGTCGCGTCGGTGCCATGGTCGAAACCGCGTCGCCAGGGGATCTCGGCGGCACTCATCGAGGCCGAGACGGGTTGGTCATCTGCTGACACATCGCTGGCGACTGTACATCTGTGCGACGATTCCACCCGCCGGTCGGCATGGAATGAGCCTGATGTGGCCGGGTCCGCCGCGGCCTGACCGGCTTGGTCCGCCGTGCCCACAACGTGCATCGCCACGATCACGACGTGCTGCCCGAGGACGAGTGCGACGCCGCACTCGGGCCGCTGCGGCGGATCACCGACAACATCGAGGCTACGATCAAACGCGGGTGCGGGTACCGCTTCGCAGATCACTGACCAAACCAAACGCGATCCGGTGGCTTGAATCAGAAACCGGCCAGGCGATCGACTACCACCCCGAACGAGTTGCCCAGGAGCGACATCGTTCCGTGCGCGTTTCCGACGACCTTGGCGCAGCGTTGGACACTCTCGCCGCCGAACGCAAGCAGTCGGTTTCTCAGCTGGTTCGAGAATTGCTCGTCGAAGCGGTGGGGCGCAGTGAGGCTGTCGCATCACTCGATGCTCGCGGGCTCGTCGATCGCCTGGTCGCGGATGTGGAGGAGGTCAGCCGCCGATTGGCTGGCTGACGCACACTCCCGTCGTCGGGTGACATCGCTTGGGCGAAATTCGAGCCGAGGTCGAACTGGGATTCCGTTCGGCACACTGTGGGGGTGTCGTCGGCCCGTCAGCTCGCCCTGCAGTGTTTGCAACGAATCGATCACGAGGGGGCCTACGCGAACCTGGTGGTGCCGGCGGTGCTCGCTTCGTCTGGGCTCGAAACGCGTGACCGCGGGTTTGTCACCGAGTTGGTCTACGGCACCACGCGCATGCGTAGGGCCTGCGATGCGGTGATCGACCGGTTCATCCTCACCGAACCCGAACCCGCCGTGCGCACGGTCTTGCGGATGGGTGCGTATCAGTTGCAGTTTGCCGGGGTTCGTCCCCACGCGGCCGTTGGCGAGACGGTGGCATTGGCCCCGAAACGGGTTCGTGGTTTCGTCAACGCGATCCTGCGCAACGTGGCCCGCACGCCGATGGTGTGGGCCGATCAGGCCACCACGTTGAGCTATCCGCAGTGGATGTTCGAGCGCCTGGTGGCCGAGCTCGGCGACGAAGCCGTACCGGCAATGGAGCGGATGAACGAGCCGCCGCCGGTGACGACGCGCGGCGACGGATACGTGCAGGATCGTGCCTCGCAATGGGTTGCCGCCGCGGTCGGCGCGCTGCCGGGCGAACGGGTGCTCGACCTGTGCGCCGCGCCAGGCGGGAAGGCCACGGCGATGGCGGCGCGCGGCGGTACGGATGGCGCGTTTGTCGTGGCCGCCGACGTTGCTGCCAGCCGGGTCGGTCTGATCGAATCGAACGTGCGGCGGCTCGGCGCTTCGGTGTCGACTGTGGTTGCCGATGGCCGCCGGGCACCGTTCCCGCTGGGATCGTTCGACCGGGTGCTGCTCGACGCTCCGTGCTCGGGCCTCGGTGCGCTGCGCCGCCGCCCCGACTCTCGCTGGCGGATCACCGCCGCCGACATCGACGAACTGGTCGCCCTACAGCGCGAGTTGCTGACCGAAGCGGCGTTGCTTGTTCGGGCGGGCGGAATCCTTGTGTACAGCGTGTGCACGCTGACCGCAGCCGAATCGATCGATCACCCGGTGCCCGAGGAATTTGAGGTCGACGGCCGGGTTCCGGACGGCACCTGGGAACGGTTCGGTCATGGATGGCGAGTGTTGCCGCACCACGACGACACCGACGGCATGGTATTGATTCGCTACCGTCGACGGTCATGAGCGAACGCGTCGAGCAGGCCGTCCAGCACGCAAAGGTGTTGACCGTTAGCGACGGGGTGGTCCACGGCACCCGTGACGATGCCAGCGGCCGTGCTCTGGTGGCGCAGCTCTCGGAGGCCGGTTTCGATGTCGTCGAGCATCGGGTCACCGCTGACGGCAGCGATGCGGTCGCACAGGTGCTCACCGAGATGTGCGCCGATTTCGCCGGTGTGATCGTGTCGACCGGGGGAACCGGGTTCGCGCCCCGCGATCAAACACCGGAGGGCACCCGTCAGGTGATCGAGCGCGAGGCCCCCGGGTTGGCCGAGGCGATGCGCCTGATCAGCCCGCTCGGACGGTTGTCGCGCGGTGTTGTCGGCATCGTTGGCCAGGCGATCGTGTGCAACACGCCCGGATCGCCGAAGGGTTGCGTCGAACAACTCGGGGCGATCATCGACGTACTGCCGCACGCGCTACGGCTGCTCAACTCCGAGCCAACGAGCCACTGACCGGGGGTGCAGCTCATCGGAGCGAGTCGTCAGGCGTCGGCGCCGGCCTCCGCCTCGGCCTCGATGCAGCGTTGATCGACGGCGACGATCTCGAACGTGTCTCCGGTAATCACGACGTCGTACTCATCGATCAGGGTGCGCAACATGCCGGAGTCGACGAGATCCTGTTCGACCGATGGCATCATGCCCGTGGAGGCGGCGTACACCTCCGTCGCAATCGCCAGGGTTTTCCTAGTCGTCGAGCACAGCTCGCCAGCCATCTCTGCCGTCTCCTCGCTCATGATTTCGTTCACGTCGGGGCAGGCGCTGCTGTCGAGGGGCACCACGGACACACCGTCGAACTCGTAGTCCGTTTGTTCGACGTGGAAGCCAGCCTCGGTGATGTCTTCGGGCACGATCGGGAGGGTCCCGTTCTGCGACCCGTACAGAGTGACTGCAGCCATGAGTCGCATCGCCGACTCGAAACAGGCTTGTGGCATGAGAGCCAGCAAACCGCTGCTGTCGAGGCAATCCTCGCCGTCGATCGCCCGCACGATCTCGCCGTCGACAACATCGACTCCGGGGAGCGAGGAATCGTACAGCCTGTGGCCGATGAGGTCGGCCGCAGAAGCCGCCTGGCTACCTGTCTGGGCGCTGTACGCTTGCAGGCCAACCTCGACTGCGATCCGTTCGATGAGGCACTCATCGTCGTCGAAGCCCACCTGCACGACCTTGAGCTGCGGCCCTGGCCCTGGTCCGATTGTCGTTGTCGTTGTCGTTGGACAGCTGTCCCCGAGGGTTCGGCCTGGGCGGTTTGTTCGGCCGAAACGCCGGTCGACCCCGCCGTGGTTGTCGCGCAACCCGCAAGCAAACTCACTCCGATCATGACCACGATGGTTGCTGTGCTGCGTCGCATGGTGAAGGTCCTCTCGCCTGACGCGTCCGTTGGGTATCGGTACCGCTGAGCGAGTTCTTGAACTTCGTCACTGACCGGGATCGCACGTCGGGCCAGGGCCGGTCGCAGATAGCGTGCGACTTCGTGTTGCGGCTCGTGCTCCCCAAAGGTTCGTTGGAGCGGGCGACGCTGGAGTTGTTCGAGGCGGCCGACCTTCCGGTGATCCGCTCGTCGTCGATCGACTACCGGGCGACCATCGACGACCCGCGTATCGCCGAGGTGCGCATCCTGCGCCCGCAGGAGATCGCCACCTACGTTGCCGAGGGCCTGTTCGACATCGGCATCACCGGGCGTGACTGGGTGGAAGAGACGGCGAGCGATGTCGAGAGCCTCGGCGAGCTGCGTTATTCGAAGGCCACGTCGCTGCCGATTCAGGTGGTGGTGGCCGTCGCTGGCGATTCGCCGGTGCAGCGTGTGGAGGACCTGCCGCATGGCCTCCGGGTGAGCACCGAGTACCCCCAGCTGACCCGGCGGTTCTTCGCCGAGCGGGGAATCGAGGCCGACATCCGGTTGTCGTACGGGGCCAGCGAAGCGAAGATCCCCGACATCGCCGACTGCATCGTCGACATTACCGAAACAGGTCGGGCGCTGCGTGCTGCCGGTTTGCGGATCATCGACACCATCTTGATCAGCTACACCGAGGTGATCGCCAACCGCTCCGCCTGCGCTGATCCGGCCAAGCGCCACGCGATGAACCAGCTGATGACGTTGCTCAACGGCACCCTCGATGCTCGCGGCAAGGTGCTGGTCAAGCTGAATGTCAGTGCCGAACAGTTCGATGCCGTGCTTGCGCTGGTTCCGTCGCTGAAGGCGCCGACCGTCAGCGAGCTCGCCGGCGGGGGAGGGTTCGCGATCGAGACCGTCGTCGCCAAGAACCAGATCAACACCCTCATCCCGGCGCTGAAAGATGCCGGGGCGTCGGGCATCCTCGAACTGCCGATCTCCAAGATCATCCCGTGAACGCCGAGATCATCCCGTGAACGCCCGGGCCCTTCGCGGGGTGGTGACGGCATTTGACGGGCCGGTTGGCCTCGGCGAGATCACAGCCGCTGACGGCACCGTGTACCCGTTCCATTGCATTGCCATCGCCGACGGGTCGCGCTCGATCGAGGTGGATACGGCCGTGTCATTCGACCTGCTGGCCAAGCTCGGCCGCTACGAGGCCACGGCGATCCAGTCGGCGTGAACGAGCGCGACGAGCGGATCGTGCAAGTGATCCGTTCGCTACGCGCCGGTGATGCGGCGTCCTACGGAGACATCGCCGCCGATGCTGGGTACCCGAAGCTGTCGCGACTGGTCGGCAGGTTGCTGGCGATCAACGACGACCCCGATCTGCCGTGGTGGCGGGTGGTCAACTCGGCGGGGCGGTTGGTTCCCGGCCACGAACGAGAGCAGGCCGAACGGTTACGGGCCGAGGGCGTCGTCGTGGGCAACAACCGGGTTACGCAGGCCCGAACCGGGCGCTTTGCCCCGCGGACCGCCCGGTCAGGAGCGTGAGCTTTTGATCTGCACGAACGCGAGACGGATGTTGGCCAACGCATCGCGCATCGTGGCCGCTTCGGGGCCGAGCCGGTCGCCGAGCCCTTCCACCACGCACGCCAATGCGTCAATCGACAACGCGGCCTGGCCGAGATCGGGGGAGGGGGCCCCGAGATGGATGGCGGCCAGCTCGTACAGGCCCATCACGTGGTTGGTGATAACGACCTCGGCTGGAGCATCGAGCAGGCGTCGGCGGGCGCCTTCGATGGCGTGCTGGGCGTCATCGAGCCGGTTCCCGAGCTCCTCATCGTGGTCGTGGTCGGGTCGCTGGTCGCCCTGCTCGTCTGCGGACATGGCTGTTTGCGTGTGGTCGTCGCTCACCTTTGGTACCCTACCCGCCGACAACTGACGCGAAGTGGGGCGAGTCCCCCACCCGGCCACCTTTGCATCTCGATGCGAAACACGTGCGCCGGGTCTGCACCATGACGGCATGCTCCGTGGGATTTCGGTCCCGTGGGTCGTTCTCGTCGTGTCTACGACTTCGTTTCGCACCACCGTAGACCCGACTGGGAGGACAACCCATTGCACAGGACTGATCAGCCATAGCACCGCCGCAGCAACCAGAACACCGGTACAACGATCGCATTCGTGCCCGTGAGGTCCGCCTCATCGGCGCGAACGGCGATCAACTCGGGATCAAGGCGCTTCCCGAAGCGCTCACCCTGGCTCGTCAACTCGATCTCGATCTCGTCGAGGTCGCCCCGATGGCGAACCCACCCGTGTGCCGGATCATGGACTACGGCAAGTTCCGTTACGAGGAAAGTCAAAAGGCCAAGGAATCTCGCAAGAAGACACTGCAGGTGTCGATCAAGGAAGTGAAGTTTCGTCCCAAGATCGGCAAGGGAGACTTCGATACCAAGGTCCGCCACATGCACGACTTCTTGACCGACGGCCACAAGGTGAAGGTCACCTTGCAGTTCCGGGGCCGCGAGATGGCTCACCCCGAACTTGGCTCGAAGATCCTCGATGCCGTCATCGAACAGCTCGGTCCGCTCGCCAAGGTCGAGGCGTATGCCCGGCTCGAGGGGAGGAACATGACGATGGTGATCGCACCGGACAAGAAGGCAGTTCCCAAGAAAGCAGACAGCAAATCAGACAGCAAGAAGGATGCGAAATCCGAACCAATCAGTGACGCCATCGCGGCGGCACCGGCCCCACAGCCTGAAGCAGCGTCAGATCCCGCCCCGGAATCGGTCCCAGCAGTGCAGGACATCGAGGCGGCACCGGCCAAAAAGCCGGTGCCGGCCGAACCGCCGGAACCGGTAGCGGAAACGCCGGAACCGGTTCCAGCACCTGACACCGTCTGACACCAGTCCGATCACACCAGTCCGATCAACCGGGCCAAGGCGATCGGCGTGCGTCAGCGTTGCTCGCAGCAGCACAATTCGCGACCTTCGGGTCGCACCACCCATGCGATCGTCGATCGCCCGACAAGGGACACACCATGCCCAAGATGAAGACCAGCAAGACCGCTGCGAAGCGGTTCAGCAAGACCGGTACCGGCAAGCTGCGCCGCCTGCAGCAGAACCGTCAGCACCTGTTCGAAAAGAAGCCGTCCACCCGCACCCGCCGCCTCGACGGCATGGTCGCAGTGCACCCCGGCGACGCCAAGAAGATCAAGCGCATGCTCTGCAAGCGCTAATCGCTGCCGCTACCCCCACCTAGTCGTTCACTACATAGTCCTTAACTACATAGTCGTTCACTACATAGTCCTTAACTACA
>JANOKQ010000241.1:0-16833 GCA_031419375.1 Acidimicrobiaceae bacterium | reverse complement strand
ACGGCGAATAGCCGGGCGGCGGCGAGTTCCACCGCGGCGCAGGAGGCAACGACCCGCGATCGTGCGGCGGCGGGGGCGGCGGCAGGCTCACAGCCGCCGACGTTACTCTGCGGTGCCCGCCGCTATCGGCACATTGATCTGGGCAGGATTCGTTTCGGATTCCGAGAGAGATCCTGCCCAGATCTTTGTGTCAGGACTCGGCGATGGCGTCGAGGAACTGCGCGATCAGGGCACGCATGTCTGACGGGGGGTTGTTGTCGAGGCAACTCTGCGCCCGGGTGCGGGCCAAGTCGGGGTCGGGCACCTCGAGGAACTTCGCTGCGGCCACAGCCGAAAGGCAATACGGATCGGCGTACGCGGGGTCGTCGCCGATCACCCGCTCGAACCCGGCCATCGCCGCCGTCAGCACCTCTGCGCGAAGTGCAGAATCCTCAATCGATCGAGACGTGATCACCAACAACCACGAGGTGTAAGTGCGCGCCTCGGCATTGTCGGGCTCGAGATCGGTGACGGTGCGGAACCGTGCAAGCGCGCCGGCATAGTCACCGACCCCCATCAGACTGCGCGCCTCGGCCAGGTTTGCGGCCACATCGTCGATCGCCTGCCCGCCCGTCATCGTCTGGCCGGCAAGTCGCTGACCGGACGACCGTGCCACCAGCCAACCACTCAGCACCGCGACAGCGACGACACCGACGACCCATGCCGCGACGACAACCGGCCTGGTGCGGCGGCGCGCCGGGAGCGCCGTCTTGCCGTCGGCGATCTCACGCAGCACGGCCGCGGCGCGGGCGGTGTAGCCGCCGTGCAGCACCGCATGGTCGTGGTCGTCGATGTCGCCGGCCACATGTTCGGCGTCGAGATCGTTCAACGATCCGAGCAGGAAGCGCTGTTCCTGCTCCAGTTGCGCCAACCGGTCAGGGTTCATCGATGTCGATCCTGACCGCCGACCCGGAACTGGCGGATTGCCCGGCGGACTGCTCGGCGGACTGGGCGGCGGCCACCAACAGCCGGTCATCATCGGTGGGCACGGTGTCGGTGGCGCGCTTCCATCTGCGGAACGCCACCGTCAACCCGGCGAGCGCGCACACGAACGCAGCAACCGGCACCAGCCACACCAGCGAATCGAAGCCGGTGGCACGCGGGACGAGCAACAACCGCGATTCAAGCTGCACGAAGTAGGAGATGATCTCGTCGTCGCTCCGTTCGCCATCGCTGACCTGGCTGACGATCTCGGTGCGAATCTGCTCGGAGGCGGGGTTGCGCGATTCGAACACGCTCTCGCCGTCGCAGATCGGGCACGCCAACCGCTTGCTGATGTCCTCGATGCGGTCCTGCTGGGTACGCGGTGATGAATCGACGGCCACCCCGACGACGAACAGACCGGTCACCACAATGGCGAGCAGCAACCATCCGGGCCACCGCTTGGCGCACTGCCAGCGGGCGCTCGCCATCAACTCGGCCCAACCAGCTCTGCCGCACGGATCTCGCGGAGCTGTTGCAGCACAGCGCTGACGTCGCTCGCGACGACGGGTCCGCCAAATCGGATCTGGACAACGCCGTCGGGATCGATGATCCAGGTCTCGGGCACCTTCGACACGCCGAAGCTCACGTTGATCGAACCCAGCGGATCGCGCACGATCGGCCACTCGCCGCCGCGTTCGACGAAGAAGGCCCGCACGTCGTCGTCGACCCCGCGGCGACTGATGATCGTGTACAGCTCGGCGCCGTCGGCCACCCCAGCCTGGTCGGCGGCGAACGTGACCAGCTCGGGGTGTTCCTGCACGCACGGGACGCACTCGGGATCGAAGAAGTTGAGCACCACCCAGCTGCCTTTGCGGCGGCTGAGATCGAACGGCTCGTCGTCCAGTGTGGTGCTGATCACCCTCGGGGCGGGACGGCCGATCAGGGCAGAATCGATCTTGTCCGAGCCACTCGTATCGCTGCTGGCAAGCACGACGAACAGCGCCGCGACCACCACCGCAACGGCGAGCGCGACGAACGGGGCAACCCTGCCGTGTTGCTCAGCCACGACCCGTCGCCCCGAGCGTGGTTGCGCCCGACACCGGCACCGAAGACGCCACCGGCTTCGGCTCCGGGGCGGACGCAGAAGCGGGGACAGCGACAGGGGGTACGGCTGCGGTGGGCCGGTCGGGGATCGCCGCCGACACCGCAGCGGTGGGCCGGCGGCGGCGGCCGGGGAAGGCCGCCAAAACGGTGCCGACGGCCATCATCGCCCCGCCGATCCACAGCCACACCACGAGTGGCTTGATGAAGATCTTGATCTGTGCCTCGGTCGCCCCGACGCCGTCGGCAGATTCGAGGGTGAGATAGATGTCGCGCAGCAAGCCGCTCTGCACGCTGGGTGTGCCGATGCTTGTGCCGATCTGGGTGAAGGTGTTGATTGCCGGCGAGTGCACCTGGCCGCCGTCGATGCGCACCTCGGCACGCAGCCCCGTGGATCGCGACGTGTTCAGCTCGGACACCTCGACCAGCTCGAAGCTGTGCCCGTCGAAGACCTGCGCAACGCCCTGTTGCAACGTGAGCTCTGCGGTATGGGTGTACCCGTTCGATGCCGCCAGAGCGACGGCGATCATGATCACCCCCAGGTGCACCACCATGCCGCCATTGGCCCGCCCGACCAGACCGCGCCAGCCTTGGCGGCGCGTCGCCAGCACGAGTTGGCGGCCGGCCGCTCCGGCAGCGAAACCGCCGAGCGCGAATGCGAGCAACGACGCCGGTTTGTCGGCACCGACGGCAACGCTCACCGCCAGCGCCAGCGCACCGACCCATGCCGGCACGAACAGCCGCTCGCGCAGCAGTTCGCCGCTGGCCTTGCGCCACGGCAGCACCGGGGCGATAGCCATGAGGAACAACAACACGATCCCGATCGGAATCGACATGCGGTCGAAGAACGGTTGCCCGACCGCGATCTGGCGGTCCTGCAACGCCTCGACGATCAGTGGGAACACTGTGCCGAGCAACACGATGAATGCGAACAGGGTGAAGATCACGTTGTTGGCGAGGAACGCGCCCTCACGCGACACCGGTGAATCGATCGCCCCCGGCGAACGCAACCGGTCGCCACGCCAGGCGATGAGCGACAACGACACCACCACGATCACCCCGAAAAAGCCGAGCAACCATGGCCCGATTGTGCCATCGGAGAACGCATGCACGCTGGCGATCACGCCGCTGCGGGTGAGGAACGTGCCGAGGATGGTGAGCGCGAACGTGGCGATCAGCAAGCTGAGGTTCCACACCCGCAACATCCCCCGCCGCTCCTGCACCAGCACCGAGTGGATGTAGGCGGTGCCGGTCAGCCATGGCAGGAAGCTGGCGTTTTCGACCGGGTCCCATGCCCATACTCCGCTCCAGCCGAGCACCTCGTAGCTCCACCAGCCGCCGAGAATGATCCCGAGCGTGAGGAACCCCCACGCGAGTAAGGCGAAACGGCGGGTCTCCATCAGCCAGCCCTCGCCGACCCGACCGGTGATCAGCGCGGCGATCGCGAACGCGAACGGCACCGTGAACCCGACGTAGCCGAGGTACAGGATCGGCGGGTGGAACACGACCAGGATGTGGTTCTGCAGCAACGGGTTCGGCCCCGGCCCATCGGTGACGCCGGGCGCTCCGGTGGCGAATGCATCGGTCGGGCCAAGCGCGAGGAGGAAGAAGAACGCGGTGACGACGAACATCACCACGAGCGCCCAGGCCACCAGTGGATCGTCGAGGCGACGCCGGTAGCGGCGCATGATGAACCCGGTGAACCCGGCGAGGGTGGCCAGCCACAGCAGGATGCTGCCCTCGAGCGCACTCCACAATGCGGTGATGTTGTAGAGCGTCGGCGTGCTGCGCGAGCCGACCTGTTGGATGTACGCGAGGTCGAAGTCGTAGGTGAGCAGCGCGTTGAGCATCAACGCGATCGCGGCGAACGCTGCGCCGGCCGACAGCCACGCGTAGTTCGGCGCACTGCGGATCAGGCGACCATCGCGGGTGATCGTGCCGTAGGCGAGCGCGATCGCACCGAACACCGACGCGACCAAACCGACGATCAGTGCCGAGTGCCCGAGCAGACCGTTCGGGAGACCGCCGAGCACGGCGACGCCGGTCATCTTCGTCATGCCTGCAATGAGCACGCCGTCTCCGCCTGATCGAGCCGGTCCTCATTGGCGGCCTCGTATTCGTTCGAGTGCTTCACGTCAACCTTGTCTCCTTCGAACACGTCGGTCGTCGCCCCATCGGCACCGCTCGTACTGACGAAACGACCGTGAACCACGACGGGCACGCATTCCTGGAAGATGCCGCCAGGCTCGCCGTCGTAGCGCACCATCAGGTCGCGACCGCCGAAGCTGATCACGAACGTGGTGAACGCTCCATCAGCAGCCACCGACCCCTCCTGCACGTTGCCCTGCACCCGGAGGCGACGACCCGGCTTCGCAACTATCCTTCACGCCGAGCTCGTCGACGTTGCAGAAGTAGTCGATCGCCGAGGTGAGGAACTGGGTGACAAGCACCCCGCCGCCGACCAGCACCAGCACCAACACCAACACGGCCGGCCACCGCTTCGCGCGCCGCGCCCTGACCCGTTGCGCGCTCGGGACCGCGGTGCGCGGGCGAAGATCGATCGACGGTTCGTCGCTCATCGCTCCCCCACCACACAGTCCACCGGGGCCGTGGCGCACGCCATGACGGTCGTCAGATCCATGGCTTGTCGGAATCGGGGAGTTGGGCACCGGCGCAGCGGCCGCGACGCAGCACCCACCACACGAGCACCGCAGTGGAGCCGAACGTGGCGAGGTAGCTAGCCAGGATGAAACCGAGATCGTCCATCAGCTCATGGCCCCTTCCTGGCGGCGTTCGACGAGCGCGTCGTCGAGGCCGCGATCGTCGAGCGAGTCGTTCATCGCCAACACCCGCTGGCGGTGCAGTACGTACCAGATGTACATCAGCGTGAATGCAACGGCGCTGAGCGCCAGGGTGAACAGCATCAGACCGTCGAGGGTGACATCGGTGGTGCGATCGGCCACGCTGGCGTCTTGGTGCACCGAGCGCCACAGTTTGACACTGAAGTGCACGAGCGGGATCTCGATCACCGCAAGCAACGCCACCACGGCCGAGCGGCGGGCGCGCTGGTGGTGGCTTCCGCCGAGGCTGCGCACGGCCAGGTAACCGATGTAGGTGATGAACATGAACGCTGTGGTGGTGACACGGGCGTCCCACACCCAGAACGTGCCCCAGCTGAGCCGGCCCCACAGCGAGCCGCTGAGGAGGGTGATGCCCATGTACAACACCCCGATCTCGGCACTGGCCCCGGCCATCCGGTCCCATGTGAGCGATGTGGTGCGTTTCCACAGGTAGGCCGCCGAGGCGACAGCCGTGACGACAAAGGCGAGATATGCCACCCACACCGTGCCGACGTGGACGTAGAGAATGCGCACGCTTTCGCCCTGCACCACGTCGGCGGGCGAGAACACCAGCCCGAACACCGCCACCAGTGCGAGGGCCAGCGCCGTGATCACGCCCAGCCAGCGGGTGAAGGTGGTGCCGGTTGACGACCTGTTCGTAGGCCTGGCCGTTGCCGTGGTCGCTGCCGTCGTTGCCGCTGTTGTTGTCGCTTCCGTTGACACGTGCTGTTACGCCTCATTCCTCGATGAGCGGACCGAAGGCGAGCGTGCCTCCGACACCGAACACTGCCGCACACACCGCCAGCAGGCCAATCCACGGCCAACCCTCGTGTGTCGCGGCACCGCTGACGCCGAGCGCTGCTTCGGTTGCTCGTGTTGCACCGATGAGCACCGGAGCCACCACCGGGAACAGCAGGAGCGGGAGAAGCGTCTCTCGACCTGTAGCCCCGGCAGCGAGACCGCCATAGAGCGTACCGATGAAAGCCAGCCCACAGGTAGCGGGCGCCACCGTGGCCACCAACACCACGCTGCCCGGCCAGGTGAGCGCCACCCCGTACAGCACGATCGCCAGCACGACCAGCAGCACCTCGAGTACCACCAGTTGCACGGCGAGCGCGATCGATTTCCCGAGGAACACCCCCGCCGGGTTCACGCCGGCCACGCGCAGCGCATCGAGGGCACCGTCGGCGGTCTCGACCGCGAACGAGCGCTGCACCACGATCAACAGACTGAAGATGGTGGCCAGCCAGATGAGACCTGGAGCAGACCGTGCGAGGGCACCGTCACTGTCGAGCGCGAACCCGAACAGCACCATCACCAGTGACGAAAACGGCAGCACCTGGTTGGTCACCACCCGGCTGCGGGCCTCGATGCGGAGGTCCTTGGCGGCGATCAGGGCGGCGGTCCGCCGGAGGTTCATCGGGCGGATCCGATCATCCCGCCGGCCAGATCGACGGTTCGGGTGGCGAGGGCGCCGGCTCGTTCCAACTCGTGGCTGGCCACCATCACCGTCGCCCCAGCTGCAACTGCGGCACGCAACGTTTCGTCAAGGTCGTCCCGGCCGACCGCGTCGAGGCCCGCATGCGGTTCGTCGAGCAGCCACAGCCTGGCCCGCCGCGCCACCAGGCAGGCCAGCGCGGTGCGCCGCTTCTGCCCGGCCGACAGCCGGCTCACCGCCAGGTCGCCGAGCCGGTTGGCGAGACCCATGCGATACAGCGACGCCTCGACCTCGTCGCTCGACGCGCCGACGGTGGCTCCCCAAAACGTCACGTTTTCGCGCACCGTGAGATCGCCGTAGAGGCCGTTCGTGTGGCCAAGCAGACCGACGTGGGGACGTACCAGGTCGCGGGCGGTGGCCAGGTCGTAGCCGAGCACCCGGCCGGTACCGCGAACCAACGGGACCAGGCCCGCGCACAAGCGCAACAGGGTGGTTTTTCCCGCGCCATTGGGACCGCGCAGCAACACGATCTCACCTGCTTCGACACGCAACGTCACGCCAGCCAACGCCGGAAACCGACCCAACACCGCCACCGCCTCGATCAGCTCGACGACTGGTTCATCGGTTTCAGGCGGTTCATCGATTTCAGGCGGTTCATCGGTTTCAGGCGGTTCATCGGGCCTGGTGTGCGGTGTTGTCGCTGGCAAGGAGGCCAATGGTTCCATGACGATCGCCAAACGCTATCTCGCTGTGTCGCTGACTCGGTGCCCCGACACGAGTGCGTGCGGCTGCGGCCGTGCGACCAGTAGCGTCGTGCGACGTGACGGACGACCAGGCGCTGGTGAATGGGGACCTGCCATCGCACCCCGACCAACCCACCACAGCAGGCACCGGCGAAGCAGGCACCGGCGAAGCAGGCACCGAGCAGGCACCGGCGAAGCAGGCACCGGCGAAGCAGGCACCGGCGAAGACCGAATCCGACGGCATCGCCAGCGGTGAACCCGAGGACGCTGGTCGCGTTCCCGCGGGAAAATTGCAACGACCAGCGACGGGGGGGCGACGACGGCCGAACCGGTTCGATCGACTGCGCGAACCGCGGGATTGGCGCTGGGCGGTTGGCGGCGCGGGGCGCCTCCTGATCTCGATCGGGCTGCTGATGTTCGCCTTCGTCGGCTACCAACTCTGGGGCACCGGCATCCAGACGGCGCAGGCCCAAAACCGCCTGGCCGACGAGTTCGCAGCCGAACTGGCAACGGTCACCCCACGAACCACTGCAGCCCCGACCACCACGGTCGCCCCGACCACCACGACCACCCTGGTCGGCGCGGTACCGGTTGCGCCCGCGCCGACGACAACACCTCTGCCGACCACGACCACGCAGCCGCTGCCGATCATCGGCAGGCCAGCGCTCGGCGACGGGGTGGCGCAGCTCGTGATCCCGTCGATCGGGCTGGACAAGATGATCCTCGAGGGCATCCGCACGACCGACCTGCAAAATGGTCCCGGGCACTTCCCGGAGACACCGCTGCCGGGCCAGTTCGGTAACGCAGCCGTCGCCGGGCATCGCACCACCCACGGCCAGCCGTTCTTTCGCATCGACGAGATCGAGGTTGGCGATGAGATCCTCGTCACCACGCTCGCCGGACGGTACGTGTACGTGATGACCGGGCGCCAGATCGTCAGCCCGAGCGACTACGCACGCGTGATTCCCACGCTCGATCCAACGATTGCCACGCTGACACTCACGTCGTGCGACCCGAAGTTCTCCGCCAAGAACCGCATCGTCATCTCCGCCCAGATCGACCTTGCTCAGTCCGACCTGGTCACCGCCGCGTTCGGGCCCCTCGATGATCCCAGCGCAGCAACCGGGTTGGGCGACGGGACCGACGATCCAACGCTCGGCCCAACCGAATCGGCAGCGGCCGACGCTGGGGACGACACGAGCAACCCCGTGACAACGACGGACACACTGGCGACCGCGCCGGGTGATTCCGCTCCAGACGAGCCAGCCCCCGGCGACCCGACATCAGGCGACCCGACATCAGGCGACCCGATATCAGGCGACCCAACATCTGGCGAGGCGACGGGCGGCGATGCCGCGCTGGCGGCAGACGGCCAGGAGCTGTTTGCCAACCGGTGGTTCAGTGATCCGTCGGCCAACGCACATGTCGGAGGGTGGGGTGTGCTGTTAACGGTGGTAGGGATCGGGGCGTACCTACTCAGCCGGCGCACACGACGCAACTGGGTGGGCGCGCTCGTCGGCTTCGCCCCGTTCGTCATCGTCTTGTACTTCTTCTTCGAAAACGTCAACCGCCTCCTGCCGCCGAACCTGTAAACCGCTCGTACCATGGCGTGGTCATGACTGCCGTGCCCCCCACCTCGAGCGCTGCACCCACCGACCCGGTTCGCGCCAGGCGGGCCAAGATCGCCCGGTGGACGCGCCTCGCAAACCGACTCGGGTACCTGTGCTACGCCCTGGCGATTGCGGTGTTCATCCTTGCGTTCGCCTTCGCGTTCAACAACACCATGGCCAGCATCGTGGTCGCCGCGCTGATCACCGGCTCGATCCTGCTCGCCCCGGCCATTGTGCTCGGCTACGCCGTGAAGGCCGCCGACCGTGACGACCGCGAACGCGGCCTGTAACCGCACACGGGTTACTCTGGGGTAACCGTATGGGCACACGACTTCCCGCCGGCCAACGCCGCGAACAGATCCTCGACGTTGCTGTGCAGGTTTTCGCCCGTCGCGGATTTCACGGCACCTCGATGAACGATGTGGCCGAGGCTGCTGGCGTGACCAAACCCGTGCTGTACCAGCACTTCGAATCCAAGCAAGACCTGTACCTCGCCCTGATCGACGAGATCGGGAAGCGGATGATCACCTCGATCGCCAAGGCCACGGCCGGTGCCACGTCGGGCAAGGCGATGACCGAACTGGGTTTCCAGGCGTACTTCCGTTGGGTCGCCGACGACCATGATGCGTTCCTGTTGCTGTTTTCCACCCAGGCCAATCGCGATGCCGCGGCGGTGGCCGCGATTCGGGCGATCACCTCGGAGGCCGCCTCGGCGATCGCCCCGCTGATCGCCGTGGAGATCGACCACGAGAAGCAGCGCACGCTGGCGCACGGCCTGGTCGGACTCGCGGAGGGCGTGTCGCGGCGCCTAGTCGAGCGTGGCGACGACTTCGACCCCGATGAACTTGGCCGCCTGGTGGCCAACCTGGCCTGGGCCGGTCTACGTGCCCTCGGCCCGAGCAGCTGACTGCGTCTGATCACTCAGGCCCCGTTAGGACCGCACGACCACTCCGCGATAGCTGTCGACGAAACCGTGGCGCTTCAGCGCAGCGGTGACCGACGAGCCCTGGTTGAGCGGGACTCCATTGACCTTGCGTACCTCGACTGTCCGGGCCCGGCCATCCTTGACGAGCGACGCGAGCGCATTGACCCACGAGTCGTCGGCGTCGACACCCGGGAACGTGACGAGGTGATGCGAGCGACGATCGAACCACACCAGCGGCTGCCCTTGCGACAACACCACCAGCGCCCCCGAACTTCGCGCCGGGCGGCCCGGCGTGAGCGGCCATGACAACGCCGCACCATAGGGCTGCGCGGGATCGGTCGCGGCCAGAACCACTGGCGGCGGCACCTGCTCCGGGTGCAGCTCGGCATCGGTGGCTTCGCGCCCCGAACGCAGCCGGTCGACGGCCCCCGGCACGCTGAACTGGGCTGCGCCGAGGCCGTCGACGAAGTACCCGCGCCGGGCCGCACCCCGTTCCTCCAACACCTTCAACACGCCGTACACGCCCGAGTACCCGCCAACTACGTTCTCGGCCAGCACCGCCTCGCGGGTGACCACGCCATAGCGTTCCAGCATCTGCAGTGCCATGGCATGCGCCGCGACGGTGGGAGTGGGGGTCGGCAGCAGCAGCGGGGCAACCAGGCTCCACCGGCCGGCAGCAGCCGGCGGGCCAATCCGGGTCAGCCGACCCGGCCGCGGACGGCTGCGCGGCGAAGCCGTCGGCCGCGACGCTGTCGCTTTCGAGCGGGCACCGCCGAGCACGGCACGCAACGGGGCGAGCGTGTCGTTGGTGATTTGGCCCGCCCACACCAGATCCCACAACGCGGTGAGCGTTTCGATCTCGGTGGCCCCCGGTGTGGCCACACGCAACTGCGTCCAGAAGCTGGCCCCGCGCTCGGCGAGGTGCACCCGCAACGCATCGTGCAGCGCACCGTCCGGCGGCTCGATCGGCTCGATCAACGGCGCCAACAACGGGAGCTGATCGGCGAAAAAGAGCCGCACCCGCCCGTCGTGGGCACCCACCGAGCCAGCACCGATCCACACGATCTCGCCCGCAGTACACAACTCGTCGAGATCGGTGGGGCGGTAGCCGCGCACACGCACCGGCAGCACATCAGTCTCCAGTGAGCTCCCCATCAACGCAGCCCCCTGCAACAACCCGAGCGTTTCAACCAATGTCTCGAGGCCGCGCCGTTCGGCCGGGATGCCATGCCACTGGGTGAGGAACCGAGCGTAGGCAACCTGATCGACCGGCTCAACCTCGCGTCGCAGCGCGGCGAGTGACCGGCGCCGAAGCTGGCGGAGCACCTCGATGTCGCACCATTCGCGGCTGGACCCATCGGGACGGAACTCGCCACGGACCAGCCGGTCGTCGGCCTCGAGCGCCGCCAGCACACCGGCAGCACGGGTCGCCGGCACCCCGAATCGCCGGGTCACGTCGCCACCGACGAACGGGGCGTGCGTTCGCGCGTAGCGCGCGACCAGCGATTCAAGCGGCAGCGGAGCCGGCTCGGTGAATGCCCGGGGCAGCCCGAGCGGCAGCGAGCAACCAAGCGCGTCGCGATACTTCGCGGCGTCGTCAGCGGCGATGAAGCGCTGTTCGTCGGCCATGCCGATCTCGATGATCCGGCGGTGGTGGGCGAGCTCGGCCAGCCATACCGCAGAGGTGCCCGAGCCCTCGCAGCGCAGGTCGGCCTCGGCCGCAGTGAGGTCGCCGACCTTGCGGAACACGTCATGCAGCTCGTCGGCACTGCGCGCCCGGCGGCCATCGGCCAAGCACTGCAATTCGAGCTCGATGTCGGCGAGCACGCCAGGATCGAGCAACTCGCGCAACTCCTCGGCCCCGAGCAGATCGCGGAGCAAGTCGCGGTCGAGCGCCAGCGCGGCGGCCCGCCGCTCGGCCAGAGGGGCGTCGCCTTCGTACATGTAGGCGGCGATCCAGTTGAACAGCAGGCTCTGGGCGAACGGCGAGGCCTTTGCCGTGTCGACGCTGACAACGCGGATGGCGCGGCTGCGCAGCTGGCCGAGCACCTCGCGCAACGCCGGCAGATCGAACACGTCCTGCACGCACTCGCGCGAGGTTTCCAACAGGATCGGGAAACTCGGATATTTGGCCGCTACTGCGAGCAGATCGGCGGCGCGCTGGCGTTGCTGCCACAACGGTGTGCGCCGGTCGGGACGGCGGCGGGGCAACAGCAATGCTCGCGCCGCGCACTCGCGGAACCGGGCTGCGAACAGCGACGTTTGCGGCAGCGACGACAGAACCAGTTCATCGATGTCGTCAGGATCGATGATCAGCTCCTGCAGGGGAAGCTCGTCGGCGGCTTCGGGCAGGCGGATGACGATGCCATCGTCGCCCCACATCGTCTCGACCGGCATGTCGTAGCGGTCCATCATCCGCCGCTCGATCGCCATCGCCCACGGCGCATGCACCGGAGTGCCGAACGGGGTGAGGATGCACACCCGCCAGTCGCCGATCTCGTCACGGAACCGTTCCACCACAACGGTTCGGTCGTCGGGCACCACCCCGGTCGCGGCGACCTGTTCGTCGAGGTACATCACCACGTTGGTCGCGGCGAGGTAGTCGAGCGAGTAGTCGTCCATCAAACTGGAGATAGCCGCCGGCATCTCCAGCGAACGCATCTCGCGCTGAAAGGCGCCGAGCGCGCGACCGAGCTCGAGCGGACGACCGGGCCGGTCGCCGTGCCAAAACGGCATCTTGCCCGGCTGGCCCGGGGCGGGGGTGACGACAACACGTTCGAAGGTGATGTCTTCGATCCGCCAGGTGGACGCGCCGAGCACGAAGTTCTCGCCCGGCCGGCTCTCGTACACCATCTCCTCGTCGAGCTCGCCCACTCGTGTGCCGTCGGGGAGAAACACACCGAACAGGCCCCGGTCGGGGATGGTTCCCCCGCTGGTAACGGCCAGGCGGCGCGACCCGTCGCGGGCGCGGATGGTGTCGTTGACCCGGTCCCACACGATGCGCGGCCGCAGCTCGCTGAACTGTTCGCTCGGGTAGCGCCCCGATAGCAGGTCGAGCACGTTGGTGAGCAGCTCGTCACTGAGCTCGGCAAAGCATGCGCACCGCCGTACCAGCGCTCCCAGCGCAGCAACCGAGGTATCGCCGCTGATCGCCGTGTGGGCCACGATCTGCTGCGCGAGCACGTCGAGCGGGTTGCGCAGGAACTTGGTGCTCTCGATCTTCCCCTCGATCATCCGCCTGGTGACGATCGCGGCTTCGAGCAGGTCGCCGCGGTGCTTCGGGTACAGGGTGCCTTTGCTCGGCTCGCCGACGGAGTGGCCGGCACGCCCGATCCGCTGCAGTCCGCGGCTGACCGCACCCGGCGATTCGACCTGGATGACCAGATCGACCGCGCCCATGTCGATACCCAGCTCCAAGCTGGACGTGGCGACGATGCCGCGCAGCACCCCCCGTTTGAGCTCGTCTTCGATAACCACCCGCTGCTCGCGGGCGAGCGAACCGTGGTGGGCCTTGACGAGTTCGATCGGCGACCCGTTGTCGCCGGAGACGCCCTGGTCGGCGGCGAGCTCGTTGAGCTTGGCCGCAAGCCGTTCGGCCTGGCGGCGGGAATTGGTGAAGATGATCGTGGTGCGGTGCTCGAGGATCTGGGCCAAGATCCGCGGGTAGATGCTGGGCCAGATGCTGGCGCGCTGCGGGCCCGCCGAGCCGTACCCGGCAGCACCGGGCGGCAGCTCCGGCCCGCTGCGCAGCTCGGTGACCGGCCGGCCGAGGTCGCCCATGTCCTCGACCGGGATCACCACATCGATCAGCAGTGCCTTGCGAATGCCCGCGTCGACGATGGTGACCGGCCGCTTCGAGCCTTCATCGTTGTGGCCGCCGAGGAAGTGGGCGACCTCCTCCAGCGGACGTTGTGTGGCCGACAGCCCGATCCGCTGCGGCGGCGACACCGTGATCTCGTCGAGACGCTCCAGCGACAGCATCAGGTGGGCGCCGCGTTTGGTGGCGGCCAGTGCGTGGATCTCGTCGATGATCACCGTGGACACGTTGACGAGCGTGTCGCGAGCCGACGAGGTGAGCATGAGGTACAGGCTCTCGGGCGTGGTGATCAGCAGATCCGGCGGCTTGCGGATCAGCATCTGGCGGTCCTTGGCCGAGGTATCGCCGGTGCGCATGGCGACATACGGTTCGACGTACGACTCACCGAGGCGTTCCGCGGCGAGCCCGATGCCCATCAACGGGGCGCGCAGGTTCTTTTCTATATCGAATGCGAGCGCGCGCAGCGGCGAGATGTACAGCACGCGGGTGCGTTGCTTCGGATCGAGCGGCGGCGCCGCTGGGTTCGGCGTGCACAGCCGGTCGATGGAGGCGAGGAACGCAGTGAGCGTCTTCCCCGATCCGGTGGGGGCGCAGATCAGGGTGTGCTGGCCGTCGATGATCGGCGGCCAGCCCTGCACCTGCGCTGGGGTGGGCTCGGGAAACGACGAGGCGAACCAGGCGCGCACGGCCGGCGAGAACCGCTGGAGCACCGGATGGTCAGCCACCAGATCAGCTTACGACCGGGGTGTCACGCGGTTCATGGCCGCAGGCTGCGTGCGCATTCCGGCGCGCACAAGCGAACCGCGTCGAGCCGCGCGAGGACCGGGTTGCGACCACCTGCCGAGGCGGACGCAACCCGGACGAAGCTGTGTGGGACGGGGGAACCGAGCGTTCGCCGCCCGGCCCGACATCGACGGGATACCCGCGATGTCGGTGACCCACTCAGCCGCCGCGCCGACGGTCAGCGTGTGCAGACAGTCAGACCGAACCGCCGAGCAGTGGCGGGCGAGCTGGTCGAATCATGTTGTCGGTCATTCACCCTCCTCACGATCTGTTTCGATCACTCGCCCTCGCGACGAGTAGCCACCATCGAATCACGACGCGGTTACCGTCTGGTTACCGCCGGTAACCAGACGGGGGCCCCGGCCCACCAGGGGCGACGCGGAGGGGTCGCACGACGTGCCGCATCGTGCCTACGATCACGCGATGCAGCCCGACACCCCCGCCGTGACGGTGCTGGGAGAGGTCGTGCTCCGCAACTTCGCCGGCGACGAAGTGATGCTGTCGCCTCAGAAGCGCGAGATCTTGGCAGCGCTTGCCGCCGCCGCCGGGGCCAAAGTGACCACGGAGCACTTCGTGACCGCCCTGTGGGGCGCTGACACGGCCGCAACCCGGAACCGGCTGAAGGCGCAAGTCGCCCGGCTTCGGCCACTCCTCGATCGGGGGTTGTCGATCGAGTTTCGCAACGGCGGCTACCAACTGTGCGGACCGCTGCAACTGCTCGACTCGACACGGTTCGAATCGATGGTGGTCGAAGCTCGCGACTGCGAACCAAAGGTTGCCATCGAGCTATACGCACACGCGCTCGCGTTGTGGACGGGTACCGAGCCGTATACCAACGTGACGAACCCGCTCGTCGATGCGTCCGGATGGCGGCTCGTCGCACTCCGCGACAGCGTGATTCTCGCCCTTGCCGACCTCGAAATCTCCACCGGCGCGCACCCCACGTCGCTGCCGCTGCTGGCCTCGGCGTTCACGGTCGACCCCACGCGCGGCGACATTGCCGGTCGCCTCGCGTATCTGCTCACGGTCGCCGGGCGCGACGTCGAGGGGTTGCGCACGATCCAACGTCACCGTGAAGCCGTCGCCACGACCGGGGCCGTGATCGGTCCCGATGTCGCCGATCTCGAGGGCCGAATCCTGCGCCACGAGGTCTCGCATCTCCCCTTCCCGCCACCGGTCATGGCCTCCAACCAGTTCCCAGCGTCACCGATCGGGTGGGCCGTTCGCGATTCATGGCTGGAACGCCTCGAGTCGGCGGTGGCGCTCGGAGCGGTGATCCTGTGCGGCGAACCCGGTGTCGGCAAAACATCGCTGACACGGAGCCTCGAGCATCGCCACGCGATGCTCGGAGCCCCCACGATCCGCTGTGCGGCGCTGCCGCAACCACACCGGGCGATGGATGTCATCGTCTCGATCATCGAGCAGTTGCAACATTCGACGGCACCGTCCAGCGTCGGCTCGGTGCTGCCGGTCACACTTCCACGGGCCCCGACCCGCGACGCCCTCGTCGCCGATCTGGCCGAGCTCGTCGGCGGACTGCTCGACAGCATGGATCCCGTGTTGATCATCGAAGACTGCCACTGGCTCGATCGCATCTCGGCCGACGTGATCGGTGCGGTCCTCGAGCGTCCCGGCAGGCGCATCGTCATGACCACACGGCGGTCGCTACTGGAACTGTTCGGCGACCGGTGGACCGAGACACCGACGATCAACCTCCCTGCGCTGAGCCGCCCCGAGGTCGAGCAGGTGATCCACCAACTGCTACCGCTGCGCAGCAGTGCTGAGCTCGCCGCCGACCTGTTCCGCCAGACCGGTGGCAACGCGCTTTTCCTCAACCTCACCCTCGACACGCTGACGCATTCCGCACTCGGCCGAGAGACCCCGTTGAGCATTCAGGCCGCCGTGGCCACCCGCACCTCTGCCCTGTCGCAGGCAGCTCGGGACGTGCTGGACATCGCGGCCCTGCTCGGCCAGCGCTTCCCGCTGGCGCCGCTGCAGCGGATGCGGTTACACGCAGTCGAGCTCCTCGAGACTGCCCAGGCCGAGGGGTTGGTCCAGCTCAGTGCCACTGGTGAATCGGGCGAGTTCGTTCACGGTTTGGTCGCCGAGGCATTGACCAACATGTTGCCGGCGGGCGCCAGGGTGAACTACCACGACGCACTGACCGGCGCGCTCCAGGCCGCCGGGATGTCGGCGGTTGCCGTTGCGGTCCAGGCACTCGGCGCCGCCGAGCTCGATCCGGCCCGCGCCGTTGGTATCTGTCGCGATGCCATGGTCGAGCACGCCGCCGTGTTCGACTGGGATTCCCTGGTGCTGCTCGGACAGCGGGCCCTCGACATCACCCGGACGGGCAGTCACGACCAGCGGATCGAAGCGGAGCTGCACATGCTGACCGGCACGGGCCTGCGCCGACTCGGCCGCGCCGGTAGCGAGATCGAGCTGTTTCGAGCCGCTGAACTGGCCGAGGAATGCGCTGACGGACCGTTGCTGGTACGAGCGGTCACCGAGTTGTGCTTGCACGGTCCCACCACGCAAGCAGGCGCAGTCGACGACCGCGCCGAACGCCACCTGGGCCACGCTCTCACCCAGGCTACCGATGCCGATGCCCGGGCC
>JANOKQ010000240.1:0-2252 GCA_031419375.1 Acidimicrobiaceae bacterium | reverse complement strand
GCGCCTGAGTCACGCCAAAATTGTGCTCGAGTGTCGTCCTTGGCTGCGCTGATCATCCACGTGACGATTGGGTCCGAGCGGGGCGAGAGTGACAACGGAGTGGTGCGGGGATGCTCGAAGCCGTAACATGGTCTTCACTCTTCGGGCCAGCGTCGTCCCGAGGGCCCCCAGCCGCCCCGACCACTCGTCGGCCGACACCGTGGAGCCGAAACTCGATGCACGCACTACCCCCTCCCGATCCCGACGCGCGCCAGCTCGCTGCAGCGCAGGGTCTCTACGACCCCCGCTTCGAACACGACGCGTGCGGCGTATCGTTCGTCGCGAACGTGCGCGGCACGGTCAGTCACGAGATCGTCACCCTGGGCATGAGCGCGCTCTGCAACATGGAACACCGCGGCGCGACGGGTGCCGAGGCCGACAGCGGCGACGGCGCCGGCATCTTGATCCAGGTACCCGACCGGTTCCTGCGTGCCGTGGTGGGCTTCGCCCTCCCGCCCGCAGGGGCATATGCGGTCGGCCTCGCGTTTGTTCCCAGCGACCCCGGTGATGCGGAGAAAGCGCAGGCCGCGATCGACGCGATCGTGGTCGACGAGGGTCTCACCGTGCTTGGCTGGCGGCAGGTGCCAGTCAACGCCGACTGCCTCGGCGCCAGTGCCCGTGCGGTGATGCCGGGCATCAAGCAGCTGTTCATCGGCGACCCCGCAGCGAGCGCGGGGATCGATCTGGATCGCAAGGTGTTCATCGCCCGTAAGCGGATCGAGCACGAACTGCCCCCCGAGCAGAGCACGTTCTTTCCATCACTCGGCAGCCGCACCCTGGTGTACAAGGGCATGTTCACCACCCCGCAACTGGCCGAGTTCTTCCCCGATCTCGGTGACGAGCGGGTGGAGAGTGCGCTCGCCCTGGTGCACAGTCGCTTCAGTACCAACACGTTCCCCAGTTGGCCGCTCGCGCACCCGTACCGCTACATCGCCCATAACGGCGAGATCAACACGGTGCAGGGCAACCGCAACTGGATGCGCACCCGCGAGGCGATGCTGCGCAGCGACCTGTTGCCAGGGTTGGAGCGGGCGTTCCCGATCTGCACTCCCGGCGGCAGCGATTCGGCCAGCTTCGACGAGGTGCTCGAGCTGTTGCATCTGGGCGGCCGCAGCCTGGCCCACGCGATGATGATGATGATCCCCGAGGCGTGGGAGAACCACGACACGATGGATGCCGACAAGCGGGCGTTCTACCGCTTCCACGCATCGCTGATGGAGCCATGGGACGGCCCGGCCAGCGTGGCCTTTACCGATGGCTCCGTGATCGGCGCGGTGCTCGACCGCAACGGCCTGCGCCCGAGCCGGTACTGGGTGACCGATGACGACCTCGTGGTGATGGCCAGCGAGGTCGGCGTGATCGATATCGATCCGGCGAAGGTGGTCCGCAAGGGCCGGCTGCAGCCGGGGCGGATGTTCCTGATCGACATGAACCAGGGCCGCATCGTCGACGACGACGAGATCAAGGCCACGCTGGCCGCCGAGCACCCCTATGCCCAGTGGCTGGCTGAGGGGATCACCGAACTCGGCGAGCTGCCCGACCGGGAGCACATGGTGTTCAGCCACACCAGCGTCTTGCGCAGGCAGCAGATGTTCGGTTACAGCCACGAGGAGCTGAAGCTGATCGTCGCGCCGATGGCCAAGAGCGGACTCGAGCCGCTTGGCTCGATGGGCACCGACACCCCGATCGCGATCTTGAGCGAACGGTCGCGCCTGCTGTTCGACTACTTCCAACAGCTCTTCGCCCAGGTGACCAACCCGCCGCTCGACGCGATCCGTGAAGAGGTCGTCACCGCGGTCAGTTCGTCGGTTGGGCCGGAGTGGAACCTCCTCGAACCCGGGCCCGAGAGCTGCATGCAACTCTCGCTGCCGTTCCCAATCATCGACAACGACGAACTCGCCAAGATCATCCACATCAACGACGCCGCACCCAACGAGGCCACACCCAACGACGACAGCACCGCCGGGCAGGGCCGCTATCCCGAGCTCGCCGCCGTGGAAGTGAGTGGTCTGTACCGCGTTGCCGGCGGCGGGTTGGCGATGCACCGTGCGCTCGACGCGATCCGCTCGCAGGTGAGCAAAGCCATCGACGATGGGGCCCGCGTGGTGGTGTTGAGCGACCGCAACAGCGACGAGGTGTTTGCGCCGATCCCGTCGCTGCTGCTGACCGCCGCGGTGCACCACCATCTGATCCGCGAGAAGAAGCGAACCAAG
>JANOKQ010000239.1:0-6436 GCA_031419375.1 Acidimicrobiaceae bacterium | reverse complement strand
CAGGAACGGGGTCCGGCATGAAGGTCGGCGTCTACTTCGACATGCGCAACCCTCCCGAGTGGCGACCGGACTGGTCGCGCCTCTACGGCTTCACCCTGGAGATGTGCCAAGAGGCCGAGCACCTCGGCCTCGACTCCGTGTGGACGAGCGAGCACCACCTGTTCGACGACGGCTACCTCACGCAGCCGCTCACGATGCTGGCCGGGATCGCCGCGGCGACGCACACGATCCGCCTCGGCACCGCTGTCCTGCTCGCCCCATTGCGCCCCGCGATCCAGATCGCCGAGGAAGCGACGATCGTCGACCTGCTCTCGGGTGGACGGCTCGACCTCGGCCTCGGTGCCGGCTACCGCCACCCCGAGTTCGAGTTGTTCGACGCCGACATCACCAAGCGCTACACCGCCACTGATCGCCGGGTGGCCGAGCTGCGTGCGATATTCGCCGACCCCCGCCACATGCCCCCGCCGGTGAACGGTCAGATCCCGATCTTCCTCGGCTACCAGGGGCCGAAGGGCGCCAAGCGGGCGGGGAAGCTGGGCACCGGCCTGTTGAGCGCGAACGGTGCGCTGTGGGAGCCGTATCGTGACGGGCTGGTTGAGGCCGGCCACGATCCATCGGCCGCCCACATGAAGGGCGCGTTCTCCGGCTGGGTGAGCGACGACCCCGACGCCGACTGGCCCATCGTCTCCGAGCACCTCCGCCATCAGCTCGATTCGTACCGGCGCTACATGGTCGAGGGCACCGAGATGCAGGTCCCACGGCCGGTCGACCCCGACCGCATCCGAGCCGAGGACAACATGGGCCAGGTGCTCGGTTCCTTCGTCCACAACACGGCCGAAGTCGTCGCCCGGTCGGTCCGTGAGTACGTCGGCGCAGCGCCTGTCGAGGAGATCTTCATCTGGGCGTCCATCTCCGGGATGCCCGAGCAGATGGTTGCCGACCACATCCGCCGCATCGCCACGCAGCTCAAGCCATTGCTCGCCTGAGATGGACGTCGTCCGGCAGATGCGCCCAGGTACCCGGCTCGCCGGCCGCACCGCGATCGTCACGGGTGCCAGCCGGGGACTCGGCAAGGCGATCGCCATCGCGTTCGCCCGTGAGGGCGCAGCCGTTGCGGTGGTGGCCCGCAGCGAGGCGCAGTGGAGCAACCGGCTGCCCGGCACGATCCACGAGACCGTCGCCGCGATCGAAGAGTTCGGTGGGCGCGCCGTCGCCGTCGCCGCCGACCTCTCACAGCTCGACGAGGTCGAGCAGGCGTACCGCGCCGCACGTGACACGTTGGGCCCAGTCGACCTCCTCGTCAACAACGCCGCACTGACCGTTCCCGGCCGGCCGCCGAAGGTGGGAGACGCGCCACGCGAGCAGCGTGCACCTGCGGCTCCAGCGGCCGTTGCGGAACCATCCGCTCCGTTCGGGTCGTTCCTCACCTTTCCGCGCTCGGGCCTGCAGCGTCACCTCGCGGTCGGGCTGTTCGCCTCGTACCGGCTCATGCAGCTCGTACTGCCGGACATGCTGTCGCTCGGCCGCGGGTCGATCGTCAACATCAGCTCGGTCGCTGGGCTGTTCCCCGGCGAGGGCCCGTACGACAAGGCCGGCACGCCGGGGCCGACCGCGTACGGCGGCAACAAGGCTGCGCTCCATCACCTCACGCAGAGCGTCGCGATCGAGATGCAGCCACACGGCATCGCCGTCAACGTGCTCTCACCAAGCGAGCCGGTGATCACGCCGGGCAACCTCTATGCCGCTGCCGGCGAGACGAACTGGGCCAGCCCCGACGACTTCGCCGAGGCGACGATCCGTGTGGCACTCGCCGATGCGAACGAGGTTACCGGCCAGCTCCTGTGGGATCACGACGTGCTCCATCCTGAGCTCGGCAAGCGCGGCTGGCTGCGGTGATCAAGCGGATCACCTTCGTGAGTAACGTGCCCGCATGATCCTGCAGCCATCCACGACCACGATCGACCCGCTCGACTTCGAGGCGCGCACCGGTTGGGCGATCAAGCCCGAGGGAGCGTGCAAGGGCGACGTGTGCGTGCCCCTGTCCGACGGACGCCTGCACGATGGCACGTTCGAGGTGGAGGCGTTAGCCGCACGTCTCGGCATGCCGATCGTCGTCGACGAGGCCAGCGGCCTGCGTGCGCTCGGGCCCGATACGGCCGTCACAGGCCGCGCGCTCACCACGGCGACTGCGCCCGATCTCGTGCTCCCCGACATCAACGGCGCACCCTGTCGCATCGCCGACCTGCGGCCGCACAGGGTGGTGCTGGTCGCCTGGGCCTCGTGGTGAGGCTGCCGACACGACCTGCCCGTGTGGCAGGCACTGCGTGAGGAACTCCATCCACAGGGCATCGAGATCGTCACGGTCGCCCTCGATACCGGCGGAGCCGACGCCGCACGGCCCTTCATCGAGGCCGCCCGGCCGACGCACCCGTCGCTGATCGACCGGGCTCACCTCTGCGACGAGCTGCTCGGCATCGTCAACGTGCCGTCCTCGGTGTGGATCGACGAGCACGGCACGATCGTGCGCCCCGCCGAGCCGGCGTGGCCGGGCAGCACCCCGGTGCTCGACATGCTCGCCGAGCTGACCGCTGACGTACCGCCGGAACGCAAGAACGTGATCGACGAGATCCGGCGCTTCCACATCACGCCGGAGGTCACGGCAGTCATGCTGCGCGACTGGGCCGAGCGAGGGGCCGACAGTCGGTATGTGCTCTCGCCCGACGAGGTGATCGCCCGGTCGCGCCCGCGCGGGATCGACGAGGCCGCCGCGGCCGCCCACTTCGAGCTGGCGCAGCACCTTCACCTCGCAGGCGACCACGACGCCGCGGTCGGCCACTTCCGGAACGCGCACCGGCTCGACCCGTCGAACTGGACCTACAAGCGCCAGGCGTGGAGCCTCGAGACGAGCGACACGACGGGAACGGTCGAGCGCTACGGCACCGGATGGCTCGAGAGTGTTCAGGCAATCGGGGCGGAGCAGTACTACCCGGAGATTCGGCCGTGAGCGGGCCGGCTGCGGCGTAGCAGGCGGCCGGCGGCGGGTACCGGGATGGGTCAGCCGATTGAGTCGGCGGCCGACGCCAGGTACCGCTTGCGGTACTCGGCCTTCGTCGTCTCGGACGTGTCGACATCGGTGGCCAGCGAACGCAACGCACCGACGGTCGCCTGTTCCTTCGGCGTGCGCCGGAACGGATCCCAGTCGTAGAACCTGCAGGCGTTCTCCCACGTGATCTGGTGGATCACGTCGTCGGCGATGCCGGCATTGACGAACTCCTCCATCAGCACTTCGGGCGAGTTCGGCCATGTGGAGTCGCTGTGCGGGTAGTCGCACTCCCACGCCACCGTGTGCTCGCCGATGCGGTCGATGATCCGCAGGTTGGTCGGCTCGCTGATGAAACAACCGAGGAAGTTCTTCTTCCAGATCTCGGTGGCGGTGGCGGCACCGATGTCGAGGCCGGTCCACGATTGGTTCCACATGTGCTTGTCCATGCGGTCGAGGAGGAACGGCACCCACCCGATGCCGCCCTCGGACATCGCCACCTTCAGGTTCGGGAACTTGCGGAACGTCCCCGACGTGATCAGGTCGGTGCAGGCCACACCCGACAGCTGCGCGGCCAGCACGATCAGCTGGTCAGCCGTGGCACCTTCCGGGCGAGTGAGGAGGTTGAACGCGCCCCCGATGTGCATCGAGAGCACGATGCCGAGCCGTTCGCATGCCTCGAGCACCGAGTCCCAGTGGTCGCCGTAGAAGCTTGGTAGCCCGTTGGCGTACGGCGTCTCGGGGAAGGTGATCGCCTTGCAGCCCTTGGCGGCGATGCGCTCGAGCTCGACCACGCAGGCGTCGGTGTCCCAGAGCGGGATGATGCAGAGCGGGATGATCCGGCCGGGGTACGAGCCGGCGAGCTCGTCGATCTGCCAATCGTTGTACGCCGACACGGCGATTGCCGAGAGGGCCAGATCGGGCTTGCCTGCGAGCCAGGCACCGGCGAAGCCGACCGCCGTTCCGAAGTTGAGCGAGGCGAGGATGCCGTTGGCGTTCATGTCGCGAACCCGCTGATGGACGTCGTAGCACCCGGGCCGCATTTCGGCAAGGCCGACCGGGTCGAAGCTCCACTCCTTTCGTGGCCACGATGCAGTGGCACCGAGACCGACCGTGCCCATGACTTCGCCCTGGAACACCCACTGGTCGACTCCGTTCGCCAGACGCTCGAACTGCGGGCCCTGGTCGCGGTACTTCGCCGGCATGTGCTTTTCGAATAGGTCGTGCGGCTCGATCACGTGGTCGTCGATGCTGACCAGAATCATGTCGTCGTGGTTCACGATGTTGCCCCCTTGGCAGAACGCCAACTTGACGGATGCGTCAAGTCGCACGCTATCGCGTGACCGAACCTGACACATGTGTCGAGTCGAGCGATCCGTCGCGGCTACGGTGCCGCGGATGCCGACCACGACGACCGCCATCTCGTACTGCCGTCTCTGTCCGGCGGCGTGCGGGATCGTGCTCGAGCTCGACGGCGACCGGGTGGTGAAGATCTCCGGAGACGACGAGCACCCGCTCACCCGGGGGTTCACGTGCACCAAGGGCCGCCATTTCGCCGACTTCCATACCGACCCGGCCCGGCTGCGCGAGTCGCTGCGACGCTGCGCCGACGGCACCTACGAACCGGTCGCGGCCGACACGGCGATCGCCGAGATCGCTGCGCGCCTCACCGACATCATCGCCGAGTACGGCCCCGAGTCGGTCGCCCTGTACACCGGCACCAGCGCGGCGATGGCGTCGCTGACGCTGCCGTTCACGCTCGCGTTCTGGCGCACGATCGGGTCGTCGAAGAAGTTCTCGTCAATGTCGGTCGACCAGTCTGCGAAGTGGGTCGCCGAGAACCGGCTCGGCCGATGGGCCGCCGGCGGCCAGCGGTTCGCCGAGGCCGACGTCTGGGTACTCGTCGGCACCAACCCGCTGATCAGCATGCAGGGCGGCTACTTCACCGGGTTCCCGATCCACGACGGCATGCGCCGGCTCCAGCACGAGCAGCAGCGTGGCCTGCAGCTCGTGGTGGTCGACCCTCGGCGCACCGAGCTCGCGTCACGCGCCGACATCCACCTCCAGCTCATCCCTGGCACCGACGCCGTGCTGTTCGCGGCGATCATTGGCGTGCTGTTGGCCGAGGATCTGATCGATCACGCGTTCACCGATGCATGGGCCGACGGCCTCGACTCGCTGCGGGCCGCCGTTGCGCCGTTCACAGCCGAGCGCGCCGGTGCGATCTGCGGGGTCGACCCCGACGACATCGCCCGTGCCGCCCGGCTCTTCGCTGCCGGCCCACGAGGCATGGCCACTGGCGGCACCGGCCCCGACATGGGACCGCACGCCAACCTCGCCGAACACCTGATCCAGGTGACCAACGTGCTGTGCGGCCGTTACGCCCGACCCGGCGATCAGCTGAGCGGCACGGCGGTGCTCGGCTCCGGCAAGGCGTTGCCCGCCGCGGCCATCGCCCCCGACCGCCACTGGGAACGTACCGAGCCCGGCATCCGCGGCATCGGGGCATTGAACGGAGAGATGCCGTCGGTCACCCTGCCCGACGAGATCACCCGCGACGACGGCCGCCGCATCCGCGCGCTGATCGTGTCGGGTGGCAACCCGGTCGCGGCCGTGCCCGGCACCCGTGTCATGGCCGAGGCTCTCGCATCGCTCGACCTGCTCGTGACGGTCGACCCGTACCGGTCGCAGACCGCCGAGCTCGCCGACTACGTGATCGCGCCCGTCATGCACCTGGAACGGCCCGACACCACGCGCGCCTACGAGTCGCTGATGGACCGTCCCTTCGCGCAGTACACGCCGGCGATCCTTGATGCGCCGGTCGACACGATCGACGACTGGGAGTTCTTCCTCCGGCTGGCGTGGGCGATGGGTTCGACGCTGAAGGTCGCCGGCCGCGAGTACCCGCCGTCGGCCGATGCCCCGACCGCCGACGAGGTGCTGGCGTCGTTTTCGGCTCGCGCCCAGGTGCCGCTCGACACCGTGCGCTCGTTTCCGCACGGGGCGATGTTCGACGAGGTCACCCCGGCGCGTGCCGTTGCGCCGGGCGCCGGGGCGAGCGACCGATTCGCCGTCGCGCCGCCCGACGTGGTCGCCGAGCTCGCCGAGCTCGCCGCCGTAGGTGCCGGTGAGAATGCCGACCGGCGCGCTCACGACGAGCTGCTGCTGATCGTGCGGCGTGCTAAGGAGGTCATCAACTCAACCGGCACCCAGATCGTCGGCCTGGTCCGGAATCGCCGCAACCCGTGCCATCTGCACCCCGACGACCTCACCCGGCTCGGGTTGCGCGAGGCGGCAGAGGTGACGCTCACCAGCGCGCACGGCACCATCCACACCACGGTCGCCGGCGACGCCACGCTTCGGCCAGGCGTTGCATCGATGACCCACGGTTTCGGG
>JANOKQ010000238.1:0-15314 GCA_031419375.1 Acidimicrobiaceae bacterium | reverse complement strand
GACGGCTGGTCGGTGATCAGCATCGTGTCGACAGGCAGTGATGTCACCGCCTTCCTAGCTCGCGACACCGTGGCCAAATCCGACAGTGTTGGCGCGGGTTCCAGCGTTGACACGACCACCTCGTCGAGCAGTTCGTCGTCGGCGGCGCCATGGTCAGATAGCAACATCGGCAAGGGAGCCAGCAGCTCACCGGCGACGACCGCCGCGCCCGAGCCAAACGTCAGCGAGCCGTCGGGTTGGGCTGTCGCCCCCGAGCCCGCTTCGCCGGTCGCGCCCATCGTCGATCCGGCCCCGAGCTATTCGTCGAACACGCCGAGCTACTCACCGAGCTACTCGCCGACTCCGGCCCCGGCATCGGCACAGCCCGCCGTCCCGGCCGGCTGGTACGGGGATCCCGCTGGCCGGTTCGAGCTGCGCTACTGGGACGGCGACGCCTGGACCGAGCATGTCTCGCGCGCCGGTCAGCAATACACCGATCCGCCTGTGGCCTGAGGCCCACGCGCCACCCTCGTGCGAGCCATCTCCATCGGCCACGCGGGCATCCTGATCGAAACCGATGATGGGTCGATCCTGTGCGATCCGTGGTTCGACCCTGCATTCTTCGGTTCATGGTTCGTGTTCCCGCGCAACGACCAGTTGCCCCCGAGCCTGCTCGACTCGATCGAACATCCGGATTACCTCTACATCAGCCACATCCATGGTGACCATCTCGACGAGCACTGGTTGCAGCACCATGTGAGCCGCGACACCACGGTGTTGTTGCCAGGGTTCCCCTCTCATGAGCTCGAACACCGCCTCGAACTCCTCGGGTTTCACAACATCGTGCGCACCGTCGACGGGACCGAGACGTCGCTGCGCGGTGACCTCACCGTGGCGATTCACGTCGAAACCAGCATCACCGACGGTCCCGGCGGCGACTCGGCACTGGTGGTCAGCGACGGTCGCTCGCGGCTCGTCAACCAGAACGATTGCCGCACCACCGACCTCGCTGCGCTGCGTTCGCACGGACCCATCGATCTGCACTGGATTCAGTACAGCGGGGCGATCTGGTACCCAATGGTGTACGAGGAGACCGCCGAACGGATGCGCGACCTCATCACCGCCAAGGTCGACAGCCAGCTCAGCCGGGCGATGCGGTATGTGGAGGCGCTCGACGCCCGAGCAGTGGTGCCCAGCGCCGGTCCGCCAGCGTTCCTCGATCCGGAACTGTTTCATCTCAACGTGATCGACGGCGACGAAGCGAGCATCTTCCCCGACCAGCTCGTGTTCATGGACCTGCTCGCCACGGCCGGACGACGAGGTGTGCTGGCAATTCCCGGCACCTCGATCGACGTGGACGGCGACGAGATCACCGTGGTCCATCCCCTCACCGACGCGGCCGTCGATGTGATCTTCACTGACAAGCGCCGCTATCTAGAGCGCTACCAGGCCGACAAACTCGCCTGGCTCGCGGAGATGAAGCGTGGCTGGACTGCACGTTCCGACGACTTGGTGGCCACGCTGCAGGCATGGTGGGAACCGTTGCTGGCGATGGCCCCCACGCTGCGCGCGGGTGTGGGTGCGAACGTGCTGTTGCACCTTGGAGATCTCGGCATCGTGATCGACTTCGCCGCCGGGCAGGTGCGCGAGCATCATGGCGAGGCAGTTGCGTTCCGGTTCGAGATCCAGCGCGAGTTGGTGGAAACCGTCGTCGCTCAGCGCGCCGTCGATTGGAGCAACGCGCTGTTCCTCTCGCTTCGCTTCCGGGCGTGGCGGGAGGGCCCGTACAACGAGTACGTCTACAACTTCTTCAAGTCGTTGTCGGTCGAGCGGATGCGCCGCACGGAAGCAGAAGCGTTGCGCAAGCTCGACCCCGAACGTGGTGGGATGGCCGACGAGGAGATCCGCATCGGCGATTTCATCTGCGAACGCACCTGCCCGCACCGCCAGGCCGATCTGGCAGTCTTCGCCGAGCTCGACGGCGACCAACTGGTCTGCACGTTGCACGGCTGGCGCTTCAACGTGCACACCGGCGAATGCCTCAACGCCACCAACCGAAACCTACGAATCCGCCCAGCCTGACGCCACCCCAACCCGGCCCCCGGGCGAACCCGCTCGACGGCCGGCCGCACCCCGGCGAACTTTGTCGATATCAACAGGCTCAGCCGGTCCACACCGACAAAGTTGGGTGGCAGCTCGCCCGACGCTCCACCCCGACGCACCACCCCGACGCACCACCCCGACGCACCACCCGAGCGAACTTTGTCGATATCAACAGGCTCAGCCGCACTTCACCGACAAAGTTGGGTGGCAGCTCGGGCCAGCTCGGGCCAGCTCGGGCCAGCCTGGCGTACGGGGGGCGCGACTCGGTGGGGCGCGCTCAGGTGACGGTGAGGCGGTAGGCGAAGTCGAAGCGGCCGGAACCGAGGAGGTAGGCGGGCAGCACGTCGGGGCCGCAGCTACCGGTGCCAAGGCCGCGGTGGGCGACGTCGAGGTGCACGACCAGCTCGGGGCGGGCCCACAGCTCGGTCTCGGTCGTAGCTGCGGTGAGATCGGCGGCAGTGAAGTGGGTGGCCGACACATGCATCACCTGCGGCTGCACCACGTCGATGCGCACCCGTTGGCCGATGGGGTCGACGAACTCGAACCACCTGCAGTCGGTACGCAGCCCGAACTCCTGCGGGACGAGGTACGGCGGCCGGTCGGGCTCGCCCTCCCATATCCCAAGCGGGGAGCCGGACTGACGGTCGGGGTAGTTCTCGCCGGGCCCACGCCCGAACCAACGCAGCTGTGAGAACCGGGCGGGCAACGCGAACGTCACCCCGACCCGAGCCAGGTCGGGCAGCGATTCGGGCACGATCACCGTGTGGCGATACTCGGCCGAACCATCGTCGGCCACTGCGCGATGCCACGTGTGCTGAACGAGATCCTCGGCTGGGCGAACATCGACGCCCGCCTCTTGCCACAGCCGCAGGCCCTGCCCGCCCACACGAAGGCGCCGGGAAAGCTCGGGCATCAGTTTGAACCCGTCGTTGTCAACGGGGGCCCGCCACAACGTGAGCTCGATCGGCGCGACGAGCACGTCGTCGATCGCCGCGGCACCGTGGTTGGGTCGGAACGTGGCGAGTCGCCGCGCCCGCAGTGCCGCCCGGAGCTCGATCTGATCCCATGCGACGGGATGCCCGGCCGGGGCATACCACGTGGGTTTGCGTAACGCGAACTGCACGCTCAGGTGGGCCTCAGCGGCTCCTACCGGCAACTCGCATGGCAGCGGAATCTCCACGGTCGAATGCGGCGCGACGATGGGCAGCGACAGCTTGCCAGACGCAGCGACTTCACCGCCGACGATCAACTGCCAGTTTGCCGAGAGCGCTTCCACACCAACGAAGGACTGCCGGTTGGCAATGCGGATCATGCCCCGCTTGCGCCCTGGGGCGACAGTGACCGGTCGGTACACCCAGGCCACTTCCTGCATCGCCGGATGCGGTTCGAGGTCGGCCGAAACCAGGCCGTCGGCGACGAAGTTGCCATCGTGCGGGTGCTCCCCGAACTGCCCGCCATACGCGAGGCGCACGGTTCCATCGGATAGCTGCTGGCGCAGCACATGATCCTTCCACTCCCACAGGAAGCCACCCTGCAAACCGGGGGTGGTGGTGATCGCCGCCCAGTAGTCGGCAAGGGACCCATTGGAGTTGCCCATCGCATGGCTGTACTCACACAGGATCAGCGGACGGGTCCCCGCGCCCGCTTCGCCGTAGGCACGGATCGCCTCGATCGACGCATACATCGGGCACACCAGATCGCTTGCGGCCATCCCACCATCGACCCAGCCGTCGTGGAACGGCGCGCCCTCGTAGTGCAGCGGGCGACCGGGATCGTGCTTGCGGATCCACCCGGCGAGTGCATCGTGGTTGGTGCCGTAGCCGCTCTCGTTACCGAGGCTCCACACGATGATGCTCGGGTGGTTGCGGTCGCGCCGCACCATCCTCGATCCGCGCGCCACCCAGGTCGCGAGGTAGCGCTGGTCGTTACACAGGCTGGTGTTGTACGCGTGGCTTTCGATGTTGGCTTCGTCGATCACGTACATGCCGAGCTCGTCGCAGAGGTCGTAGAACACGCTGTCGTTGGGATAGTGCGAGGTGCGGACCGCCGTGATGTTGTGGCGGCGCATCACCTCGAGGTCGGCGCGCATGTCGTCGATCGTCACTGCCTTGCCGCGGTCAGGATGATGGTCGTGGCGGTTGACGCCGAAGACCCAGATGGGCTGGCCGTTGACCAGCAACTGGCGGTCGCGCACTTCCACGTGGCGAAAGCCCACCAGCTGCGAGATCGCCTGCGCCACGGTGCCATCGGGGGAGATCAGCTCGACCATCACCCGGTACCGGGCGGGAGTTTCCGCACTCCACGGCGACACCGTCGCGAGCTCCCACGACGCGTTGACCGTGTGCCCGGTGAACACGTATGGCGCCTCGAACACGTATGGCACGGCGATGCTCTGCGGTTGAGACATCCGTTTACCCGCCAGGGTTTCAGCCCATGTCCGAACCTGCCAACCAGGTGCCGGCGGGTGAATGAAACCGACCGTCGTTGCCACCGAAAGCCGCCCGGCACCGGTGCCAAGGCAAAGGTCGGCGGTGCAAGCAACGTCGGCGATGTGCACCACCGGGCGGGCCTCGATGAACACCTCACGGTGAAGACCAGCCATCCACCACTGATCCTGATCCTCGACATAGCTCTGTGCGCTGTAGCGAACCACCACAATGGCGAGATCGTTGGCCCCAGGCCGGAGCGCGGCCGTGATGTCGTACTCGCTCGGCAGTCGGCTGTCGGTGCCGTACCCCACGAACGTGCCGTTGAGGTACACGGCGTGCACGCTTTCGGCGCCGGCTACGTGGAGCACCACCTGTTGGCGTCGCCACGAGGTCGGCACGCTCACACGGCGACGGTACACACCGGTTGGGTTGCGCGGGGGCAGCGTCGGCGGCGGACCGGAGAAGGGCATCTGCACGTTGGTGTAGTGCGGCAAATCGCCAACACCTTGCAGTGTCCAGTTGCCCGGAACGGCAAGCTTGGGGCCTGTTGGCGTGGGGCCCTGCACTGCGGTGGCGGGCACCGCCTCTGGTGTGTCGAACAGGGTGAACGACCAGCGCCCGTTCAGCGAGCGCCGGGCCCCGTCGACGGGCGGCAGCGGGACGTGCGCCGCAAGGCGCTGCAGGCACAACAGTTCGGGATCGGCCCAGGGCCGAAGCGCCCCGATGACGGGCAACACCTCAGCCGCCGTGGACCCACACGGTGTGCCGCATCGGCATCAGGTCGAAATCCCAGATCATGTCCATCGCCGCCACGCTGACGCGGACGCATCCATGTGACGCCGGATAGTTGGGGATGCTGTTCGACCCATGCACTGCAACGCCGCCACGGAAGTACTTCGGGCGGTAGATCTCGCCGAGGTCACCTTCCCACCAGCCTTCGGGGCGTTCACGGTTGACCTTCCACAGCCCATCGGGCGTGATCGCCACCCCGGTCAGAAACTCGCCTGGGGAATTCTTGTCCTCCTCCTCGTACGGCAACCCGTTACCGGTGGAGGTGTTGAGCACGATCACGGTCTTGCCGGCGCGGACCACGAACAGCAACTGCTTGACCTTGTCGATTTCGATCAAGTCGCCGCTGTCGGCCGTGCCATGCGCCTTCTCGGGGTACTGCGCGAGGTACTCGGCCGTGGCCTGATCGACCGAACCCGTTGCTTCGAGCCCGATGTACTTCTGGAACGCCATCACGGCCTGCTTGGTCGTGTGCCCGTATTCGCCATCTGATCCTGAGTGCCAAAACCCGAGCTGCGAGAGACGGTCCTGAACCGCAATCGTGGCTGCCCCGTCGCGGGTGCCGACCGCCTCCAACACGACAGCCGACGCGCCGATCACCTCGACGTTGGGCGGCAGCGTGGTCGGGGGGGCGGCGGTGGTGGTGGGGATCGCGGTCGTCGTGGGTGCCGCGAGCGTGGTGGGCACCGCCGTGGTGACCGGGGCAGCAGTGGGCGGCGGTACCGCGGTGGTCGTCGGTACCGCGGTGGTCGTCGGTACCGCGGCGGGAGGCATCGTCGACTCGACGACGCCTACAATGGCACCTGCGACGGGGCCCACGGTTGCGGGATCCGACGGAGCGAGCGGTGACGGTGGGGCAGTCGTCGCACGGTCGTTTCCCGCCGCCTGAACAGGGCCATTCCCGCTCGAACACGACGTCGACACGAGTGCCACGGCGCCCACCGCCAGGAGTGGAAGAGCGCGCCGCGCGACGGCGGGAAGGCGTCGGGGGAAGCGGTCAGTCATTGGGGAAGGCGTTCTCGCGTTTCGTCACGTCGTTGCGTGGCGACAACTCGCCCCAGGCTACCCGGCACCGCTTCGGGCCTACGAGCACCCGACCCCGCTGCGACCTGCGCAAAGACAAGTTCGTTCGCGCACGGCTCGGGATTACGTCAGATAACGGGCAGTTCGAACCACACCGTGAGCGCGTACTTCACGCCCCGGCGAAGCTGATTCGTCTCGTGCGGATGGGTGACGAGCGACGGCCAGGCGAGCAGATCGCCGACGCTGAGATCAGCGTTGGTCACGCCCTGGCGAGGGAACGCCAGTTCCCCTCCGTCATAGTCGTCGTTGAGCTTCACCGACGCCGAGACCTGGGCCACATCGTGGTGGATGCGTAGCGACTCCTGTTCACCGAGCGCGTAGCGGATGACAAACGCGTCGCGCAGGCCGTAGTAGTCGATGTACGGCCACACGGTGCGCAGGCGGGGCCAGATTCGCAGGCCCAGATCTTCCTGCACCGCCTCGAACAGCCTCGGGCTGATGACCGCGAGCGACACCTCATGGCCGGGCACCGGGTCATCGACTTGCGATTCGAAGGCACCGACGGCCTCGGCCGCCCGGATGACCGTGGCGCAGAACGAAGGCGTCCAGAACGTGGTGACGTACAACTCGGGACCAATGGGGGTGAGACCCGCTTCGGTCGCTGCAGCGCCGCGGTAGCCGAGGATCTGGTCGAGGTCATTGAAGGGTTGCACCAGCCCCATCGTGTCAGACCGCTCCAAAGGTCCACGGCTCTCGTGGAATCCGCGTCCACGAGAATCGGCTGGCCAACTCCGCAACCGTCACCCGCGTGGAGCGCTCTGCACGCCACCCACCCGAGTTCTGCAAACCAAGACTCTCGGCGAGCATTTCGAGCACCTGCTCGGCAGGTGTTCCCCGATCGGCGAGGTCGGCGAGCGTGACTGCACCGTGGCGTTTGGCAAGGCGGACACCGTCGGCGCCCACCACGAGAGGGACATGCGCATACGCCGGCGTCGAGAAGCCCAAAAGTCGTTGCAAATGCAACTGCCTGGGTGTGGACGACAGGAGGTCGTCGCCTCGAACGACCTCCGTCACACCCTGCAGCGAATCGTCCACCACGACGGCGAGGTTGTAGGCGGGCACGCCATCGTTTCGTTGCAGGACCACGTCGTCGACTCCTCCCGCGTAGCGCCCGGCGACCCGGTCGTCGAACTCGTAGGTCTCGCCGTTTGTACTCAGACGAAGTGCGGCGCCGCGCCCCTCCCGTTCGAAAGTTTGACGTTGAAGCTTCGAGAGCTCGCGGCACGTGCCGGGGTACGCCCCGTCGGGCAGATGCCCGCGGTTCGGGGCCGATGCTGCATCACGGATCTCGCGTCGGGTGCAGAAGCACTCATAGACGAGGCCCCTCGCAGCGATCTCGGCGATGGCAGAACGGTAGAGATCGAAGCGCTCCGATTGCCGAATGACCGCGCCGTCGATCTGCACACCGAGCAATCGGAGATCGGCGAGTTGCACCCGCTCGTTCGGCAGCGATGAGGTCACCGGGTCGAGATCCTCCATTCGCACGATCAGTTCGCCGTGCTGGTGCGCGGCAGACAGGAACGCAACGAGTGCCGTGCGAAGGTTGCCGACGTGGAGCGGCCCGGTGGGCGACGGAGCGAATCGGCCACGCATCGGCTCATTCTGCCCGACGGAACGGCACGGGGATCGGAGACCTCATCGTCAAGATCCACGCAAGTCAACCGCGCGTCGTCCACCTGGACCAACCTTCGGCTCACTTCGAGGCCTCACCGGGCCGATTGATGTGGCAGCGGGGCGGTCACGAACGTACAGCCCGGACAGGTGCACCATGGACGGCAACGGCCACAACTCAGATCGCGGCCAGGTCACGGGCAGCGCCGTCGCAGCGGCGAACCCAACACCGGCGGAAGCGACACTGGCGGGAGCGATGAGCGACCGGATCCAGGATGAGGCCCTGCTGCGCGTGAGCGCTGCCATGGCTCCGCTTCGCTATGCACTTTTTCCGCTCGCAGCCCTGGTTGCGTTGATGACGCGCAACGAGATCGCACACGCGCGTCTGGTCGTCGGTTTGGTCGTCGCAGCGCTCGCGATGATCGCGCTCAACGGCGCCCACCACACCGTGGTTCGCTCCCAGAAGCGGCCCACAGCTGCCCGACAAGATCCCGATGCCAACGTGTTCGGAGCCAACGGCACACGCCACCGTGTCACCCTGGCTGTGGCGGCGGCGCTGTTCGGCAGCGCCGTGGTCGCCGGACAGGCGACATGGATAGCGGCCGAGAGCAGCACCGACATCGGCATGCTGTTCGCGCTGTTCCCCGCCGCCTTCGGAACCCTCGGGGCGTTCATGTGCGCCGGACGGCGAGACATGTTCTACGTGTACCTCATTCCCCTGGCACTCATTTCGTCGGCAGGATTGTGGGTCAGTGGCAACGACCAACTGCGCGCCCTTGCCGTCCTCAACCTTGCGTTCGCCTTGGTCCAAGTCGTGCTGCACCGCGCTGCAACACGCTCGCTGGTGTCCTCGCTGGAGTCGCAACTCACCACGCAGGCTCTTGCGGTTCGACTGGCTGGCGACCAGGCCGCGTTGTCGACCGCATGTGAGCGCCTGATCTCCGCCAACACGGAGTTGACCTTCCTGGCCGATCACGACCCGTTGACCGCGCTGTACAACCGTCGCGGCACGATCTCGATGATCGACGAGCATCTCGCCACGTGCACCTCGACCACGCCCGTGGCACTGCTGTTTTGTGACCTCGACCGGTTCAAGGCCGTCAACGACCTGCTCGGCCACCGCGGCGGGGATCAGTTCCTCACCGTGCTCGCCGATCGGATCACGCAAACACTCGACGCCGGCTCGTTCGCCGGCCGGATCGGGGGCGACGAGTTCGTGATGGTGCTCCCCGGCCACGACTCCGCCCGGGCGGTCGCCGTGGCGAATCGAATCGTCGGGGTGCTTGCCCAGGCGGTTCATGCGGAGGGTCGCTCCCTGCCATCGTCGGTCAGCATCGGCGTGGCAGTTGCACCCGATCACGGGACCTCGAGCTCAGACCTGTTGCGCAACGCCAACACGGCGTTGTACGCGGCGAAGCACGGTGGCCGCAACCGAGTCGAACTGTTCGACGGCGAGATGCGTGCCGAGTTGTCCAACCGGCTGGAATCTGAACAGCTGCTTCGCCGGGCGATCGACAGTGGTGAGATCCTGCCGTTCTTCCAGCCCGAGATCGACGCCACAACCGGAACCGTGGTGGGCGCCGAGCTACTCGCGCGTTGGTTGCAGCCGGACGGGACGGTGATGAACGCCGCAGAGTTCATCGGCATCGCCCGCAAAGCCGGCCTTTTGGAGCGGCTCACCGAACGCGTGCTGGCCCAGGCTCGCCCCGACATCCGCCGCCTCGCTTCATTTGGTCTCCCCGATGGTTTCCGGTTCCGAGTGAACCTGGCACCGGCCTCGACAGATCGGTCGTGGCGGCACAACCCGATCGACGAGCTCGTCCGCGGGATCGACCCGAACCTGATCACCGTTGACGTGCGCGAGGCGTCGGTCATCGTCGACCTTCCCGCCGCGGCGGCAACGCTTGCTGCGTTCCGCGCTCGAGGCGGCCGGGTGTGCCTCAACGACTTCGCCCGTGGCGTGTCGTCTCTCAGCATGCTCCGTCGGCTTCCGGTTGATGAGGTTCGTATCGACCGCGTCTCGATCGACACGATCACGGCGCATCCGCACGACCGGGCAATCGTTCGCTCGATCATCGGCCTGGTGCGCGAGATCGGCTTGAACGTCACCGGCGACGGTGTGGAAACTGGCGCCCAAGCCGACGCGCTGATCGCGCTCGGATGTGTCCGCCAGCAGGGGCATCTGTATGCCCCGCCCATGCCAGCCGAGCAGCTCGAGACCTACCTCGTCGATCGTCAGGCAGCGAGCTGGCTCTCAGCGGTCGAGAGCACGTCGAGCTGGAGCCTCGACGAGCTCAGCTGAGCGCAGCCTGTGCGGCGGCACGGCCCACCCAATGGGGTTGCTGCGATGGGGTGCGTTGTGACGACGGGTGCGGTCTTCTACCGTTGCCACGGATGACTCCCGGCCACAGCAGACTTCCCCGCGAGCGCGGGCCCGTCCCACCGGCCGGACCGAGGCATCGTGTGGTGGCGTGGCTCGCGGTGGTGATGGTGTGCGCGACGTCGGCGTCCTGCTCGGGCACCACGGCACAAGCCGCACTCGCCACAGCCGTCGTTCCCGGTACGGCGAGCACCGGCCCTCCCGCCAGCCCGCCCACCAACCCTGCCACCCCCACGGTGACCGCCGAAACATCGGCATCGTCCACGGCAACGGCATCGTCCACCGAGCCGGCTGCAACGCCTGGCGCCGTGGCCGGGCCGACCGGGCCGACCGATCTGTTGCCACCTAGCAAACCGTCGACGATGGCCCCGGCTCACACGGAACCAGCCGCCGTCGTGCGTTTCGACGCGCTGCGGGCCGCCGCGCTCGATCTCTTCGACGGGAACGTCGCCGTGTCGGTCAGTGTCTGGCGTGGGGACCAGCGCATCGCCGGTTGGGCGAGCGGATCACGAGTTGACGGCAACCCCGCTGGCACGGACACCACGTTCGTGCTCGCCAGCGTGAGCAAGTTGATCACCGCGCTTACCGTGGCGCGTCTCATCGAGGCCGGTGAGGTCGATTTAACGCACGCGGTGCCCAGGGATGCGCTGGGAATCGCCCACGACCCGGGCTGGGACGGCGTGACCGGTCGCGAACTGTGGGCGCATGGAAGCGGGATGCCGGTGAACCAGAAGTCATGGCTCGACGAGCCTGGATCGTGCCGCATCCCGCTCGCCGCAGCGATGGCCGCACCGCCCACCGAGACCCGGGGCACGTGGCGCTACTCAAACGGCAACTACTGCGCGCTCGGCCTGCTCGTCGAACACCTCACCGGTATTCCGCTCGACGAGGCGGCACGCACCCTCGTGCTCACTCCGGCCGGTGCGACCGGTGCGTACCTGTCCACCGAAGGCATCCGTCCGACGAGTGCGCCCTACGCCAAGGGTGCCCGGGGCGTCGAGCGACTCGACCGGCTCGGTGGCGCGGGTACGTGGATCGCTTCCAGCGACGACATCGCCGCCGTGCTCGGCTCGGTCACCGCCGCCGATCGGGAGACCTTGCAGTGGCCGGGGGTGATGGTCGACCAGTACGGCTGGGGCCATACCGGCAGCGTCGATGGTGCCGGAGCGTGCGCGTGGGTGTTCGACGAGGATTCGACGGTGCTCGTCGCCCTCGTCTCGGGTCCGCGACCAGCCACGGGCGGGGCACTGTGCGACCTGCTCGTCCCCGCACTCGCCGCCGATCTCAGCGTGTGGACCGGCGACCCACTCCGCAATCCCCTCTGACGAAAACATATGCGGAGACGTTCATCGAGTGTGGCTCTGATTGGGCCGGTCGATGACCCGGTGGCAACATCGGTACTCATGTTCCGAATCGATACTGCCGATGTCGTCCAGTGCGCCCAGTGAGAATCAACCGTCCCAGCGCGTGTGATCCGAAAGGATCCGTGCTGATCAGACGGCAAACACCCCCACGACCGGGTTCCCTGCCGACGCGCTGGTTGATGACCGGTGCGGTTGTGGCCGGTCTGGTCATGTCCGCATGCTCGGGCCAGGACAGCATCGCGACCCCGTCGTTCTCACCACCAGCGTCGCCCCTCCCAACCGCCTCACCAACCACGGCCGCTGACACTGGGCCCTCATCCACGGGTGGCGACATCACCACTGGCGACGTCACGACGACGATCAGCACCGCTCCACCGACGATTGCCGGGACCGCGCCACCAACAACTGCCGAGGCAGAGACGTCAACTCTGCCCGCGGTGTCGGTCCCGGTGGACTTCAACGTGGGCACGACCCCGAATGGCATGCCCGGGCTGATGTTCTCGGAGTCGCTCGGGGTCCGTGTGGCGACCGCTCCCGGTGTCACCACCCAAGGCGATACGCGGCAACTCCTCCCAGAAGGCCTGTTCGTGCACATCGCCTCGGCCCCCGATCCAAAAGACGCCAGCATCTTCAACCCCGTCCCCGCCGACATCGAAATCCTCGAGGCCTACGCCCGCGGAGCGACAGCTTTCTATCGCGCTGCGCTCACCAGATTGACCACCGTTGACCAATCGTTTGCGGTCGTGTTCATGGATGGAGGATCCATGTTCGTTGAGTCGTTCTCGCAGGCCAGTGCGGGTGGATACCTCTAGGAACTTGGCCAGGGGGTGACACTTCGCCCATACGTAATCCTGGACAATCGCACCGAAACGTCAGCAGTCGTCCTGGACTGCAGCATCTCTTATGAGCAATGGGTAACCAATAAGTCCGTAGCGTCCACGATCGTTGAACCCGAGCGATACGGAAACATCGCAACGATGACCAAAGTCGGCGGACGGTGGCGTTCCGACATCGTCAGTAGTGAACCCAACGCGTGTTTGTAAAGCTCATCTCCGCCATCACGTTGGCCGTCGCTCCGCTCCCTCCCGCGCCCGGCAGCAGTTACGGTCTCCCGTCCGCTGATCCACCCCCGCCGACAGCCGCGGTGGTGGCGGGGGGTCGGGCGGTTTCGGTGCGTAATGATGCGGGCGGGTTGTCTCGGTTGACGTCGATTCCGTCGGCTTCGCTGTTCGCGACATACCGGGGCGGCAGCCAGGCGACGTGTTCGTTCCGGGCCAGCAGCGACGGGTTCTTGCTGTCCAACGGCGACATCGTCAGCCGCGGGACCGTCGTCACATCGCACTATGTGTTCGTGGAAGGGTGGGCGGTCCCGTTCGACCTCCCACCCGCGGTACTGCCCGACGACATCGTCGGCCTCGACAACCGGGGGCCATTGCGCGACGCCACGCGCACGTTCTCGGTGTTCTGCGACCGAACCTTTTACGACGTCAACTTCGCCGGGATCATCGCCGTCAGCTACGGCGACGTCGGTTTCCAGCTGCTACCCGAACTCGAACGGTTACGCAACAACATCCAACTCGACCGGCCGGTCGTGTTCGACAACCCCGTCGTCGACCGCTTCGGAGGCCTCGTCACCCGCTACCCCGCCTGGCTCGCCATCGATGCCGGCTCGTGGTCCCCACAGCAGTCCCAAACGCGTTCGCACCGGGGTGCCCGGTTCAGACTGTTGGCCTACCCGCGCGAACTGGAATTCGACGTCGAGTTCGCACCGAACCCGACCAAACCATCCCCAGCCTTCACCGGCACCCTCGACTGCATCACCAGCACTGCCACCGGCACCGGCAATGGCATTGGCATTGGCAATGGCACGGTCGAACCGGTCGCGTCCAACGGCGTGTTCCCCGCCCTCCCACAACTCCCCGAGCAGACCACCCCCGGGGTCAACGGGCCGTGCATGTGGACCCCACCCGGCCCCGGCCGGGTCACCATCACCGCCCGGATCACCTACACCGTCACCTTCTGGGTCGACGGCTACACCATGCCCGACGACGACTACACGTGGACCTCAACCCCCACCACTTACGACACCGGCGAACTCATCGCCGTCAACACCAAACCCTGACACAGGCACCCACCTGCGATCGTCCGGCCAACTCGAATGGAATCATGTAACCATGACGAAGAACGTGACGATTCGATTCGATCCCGCCGTCGCCGCGCTGGTTGACGCCCGCGCACAAAAGACCGGCGTATCGTTCAACCAGGCCGTGCAGGATGCCGTCGTACTCGCCGAGTCGGCAGACCAGGAGGCCGTCAGCGACATCGCAACGAGAAACATCGCCAAGTATCAGAGCGTGCTGGATCGCCTCGCTTGATCACGCGTCGTCTGAGCTTGGACGAGGCAGTGGCGATCGACGCGCTCGTCCTCGACACGGATGCCTCGACTGTCGGCGGGATCGTCAAGATCGGCCTGTTGGACTCCGCACTTCAGGCGCCGTTCGTCGGCTTCGGAGATATCCACCTCTACCCACAGGATTGACAACGGCTCGGCGGGCTGTGTTCGCGCATCGTATTGAACCATCCATTCCTGGACGGCAACAAACGAACGGGACTGATCGCCATGTTGACGCTCGCTTCGCTCAACGGGCTCGAACTCGACATACCCGTCAGCGAGGAGACCGACACGATGGTGCTTGCGCTCGCGGCCGGGGAGATCGACGAGGAGGCGTGCTGCGATTGGATCCGGCCGTACCTGCGTACGAAGGCAGATCCGCCGATCACGTGACGGATTTGCGAGCATGGAACGTGGGGTGGTCCCACTCGGCCGTCGTCATCACGTCGCGAATGATGTCGACCGCGTCCCACACGTCGACATGGCGGACATAGAGCGGGGAGAAACCGAAGCGCAACAGATTGGGGGCGCGAAAGTCACCGATCACCCCCCGGGCGATCAACGCTTGCGTGACCGCGTACGCCTGCTCGTGGGCGAGCGACACGTGGCTGCCCCGCTGGCCGCCGTTGCGCGGGCTGGCCACGGTGAAGGCCCATTCACCCAGGCGCGCATCGACCAGGTCGATGAACAGATCGGTGAGTGACACGCTCTTGGCGCGAACCAGCTCCATGTCGAGACCGTCGAACACGCCGAGCGCAGCCTCGAGCGCGAGCACACCAAGTTGCGGGACCGTGCCGGTGAGCATTTGTGCGATCCCCGGATCGGGCTCGTACTGCTCGGCGAAGTCGAACGGGCGGACATGGCCGTGCCACCCTCGCAACGGCTGATCGAGATGGGCCAGGTGCCGCTCGGCGACGAACACGAACGCCGGGGAACCGGGGCCACCGTTGAGGTACTTGTAGGTGCACCCGACGGCCAAATCGGCCGCGCAGCCATGCAGGTCGACGGGCAGCACGCCCACGCTGTGGCATAAATCCCACACTGCCAATCCGCCAACCGCGTGGGCCTGTGCGGTGACCGCGGCCATGTCGTAGCGCAGCGCAGTCTTGTAGTTCACTTCGGTCAGTTGCACGGCCACGAGGTCGGCTCCGGCTGCGTCGAGCGCCGCAGGGACGCCGGCAGGT
>JANOKQ010000237.1:0-3155 GCA_031419375.1 Acidimicrobiaceae bacterium | reverse complement strand
CGCCGCCGCCCGCTGGGCCGAGCTGACGGGCCACCCCCGTCACGACGTGGCCCTCGTCATGGGCTCGGGCTGGGTACCGGCCGCGAGCAAGTCAAGCACCAAGTCGTCGAATCCGAACGGCCGCCCCACCTCGTAGTGGGCGATGGTCGACTTGGAGAGTGCGTAGACGCCCATGCTCACAGAGTAGCCCAACGTCGGTTTCTCGCGGAAACCCACGATCTGCTGGCCCTCGGTCTCAAGCACGCCGAAGTCGATCTTGACGGACCGCTCGTACGTGGCCACCGTCAGCGGCGCGCCGGAGCACTCGTGGCTGCGAAGGACGGCACCGTAGTCCAGGTCGGTCAGGATGTCGCCGTTCATGACGAGGAAGTTTTCGGGCAGGCTATCCAGCATCGAAAGGAGCGGGCCGATCGTTCCGAGCGGCGTGTCCTCTGTCTGGTAGTCGACCTCGAGGCCCCACTGAGAGCCGTCTCCAGTGTAGGCCTGGATCAGCTGCCCGAAGTGTCCAATGGCCAACGTTGCCGAAACGAACCCGTAGTGGGCCAGCTGTCGCATCACGATCTCGAGGATCGAATGCTTGTCACCGATCGGAACGAGCGGCTTTGGCAGGCAGGTCGTGTATGGACGGAGGCGCACGCCCTTGCCTCCGGCCAGGATGACCGCGTGCGGTCCCGCTTTGGTCGAACCGCGACCGTCGGTTTGTCCCGGGTAGGTCATCAGAGCCTCACTCATACGTTGTAGACAGTTGTCTTGTACCGGCTCAGGTTGCCGGGGTCCTGAAACCACTCGCAGGCGGTCTGCAAACCGTCCGCGAGCGTGTGACGCGGCGTCCATCCCGTTGCCGCTCGGAGCTTGGTTGCGTCTGCGATCAGGCGCATGACCTCGGAGGCCTCGGGACGAACCCGAGCGTCGTCGCTCACAAAAGTGACGTCCTCGCCCATGACCTCGGCGATCGTGGATGCGAGTCCGCCGATCGAGATCTCGACGCCGGTCCCGGCATTCAGCGTCTCGCCGACAACAGCTGCGGCATCCGCCGTACCGACCGCCACGAACGCGGCGGCCGTGTCGGCGACGAAGGTGAAGTCGCGCGTCGGCGTGAGCGAGCCTACGTGGATGGTCCGCTCGCCGGAGGCGATCTGCGAGATAATCGTGGGAATGACCGCGCGCGCCGACTGGCGGGGACCAAATGTGTTGAACGGCCGGAGGGTGGCCACCGGCAACTCGAAGCTCAGGTGGTAGCTCTCGGCCAGCTTGTCGGCCGCGACCTTGGACGCGGCGTAGGGTGACTGCGCCTGGAGCGGGTGGGCCTCGGTGATCGGCGCGGTACGCGCCGTACCGTAGACTTCGCTTGTCGAAGTGTGGACGATGCGCTCCGTTCCGAGTACGCGGGCCGCCTCCAGGACGTTGAGCGTCCCGCCGGCGTTGGTGTCGAGGTACGAGCGCGGCGCAACGTACGAGTACGGAATCGCAATGAGCGCGGCCAGGTGGTACACCGTGGCGACGCCCTGCATCAGCGCGGTCACCGAACCTGCGTCGCGGACATCGCCCATCATGATCTCGACGCTGTCGAGTACCTCTGCGTCGAGCGTCTCGAGCCACCCGTACGATGAGAAGGAGTTGTATTGGACCATCGCGCGGACCTGAAAACCGTCACGGACGAGGGCGTCGACCAAGTGGGAACCGATAAACCCTTCGGATCCGGTAACGGCGACAAGCCGGGACATGAAAACGGCCTTTCTGAGGGGGATCCGGTTCATCGGTACCGGTGATTGATGAGCTGGCGTGCGTCACGCAGCGCGGTTGCAACGAGCGCGCCCATGAGGGCCACGCAGACCAGGGCAAACGAGCCGCCGACCGGCGGCGCAACCGCGGTCTGCAGCGTCAGGAAGACGGCGATCGCACTGGCCACGGCAATGCTGACTGGAGCAATACGCCGCGCCGTAATCAATACGAGGCCCGCCAGAAGGGCGACGCCGAGGGCGAGGTACCCGGCCATCAGCGACAAAGTGCCCTGCGGCAGCGATCCTCCGAGCCAGACTCCGGTGAGAGCGCAAACGGCGCTGATCGCCACGAGGACGAGTGTGTAGCGAGCGAGCGTTTTGCCCAGACTCCATGACGCTCTGCGGCCGAAGCTCCTGAGGTCCGGTGTATTGAGCACGACGCCAGTCCGATCGTGATGACGCCACAGTTCGAACTCGGCCAGGCCCATGCTGAGCGTCAACGGCAGCAGCGCGAGCGCCAACCAAGGTGATATGTGGCCGCCGCCGGTGAGAGCGGCGATGATGGGAATCGCGACGAAGCCGCCGGCCAACGTTCCGTAGATGATGTAGGGAGCGGCGACAGCGACGTCCTCCCAGGTTGGGGAGGCGCCCAATCGGGTTGACCGGCGAGAGCGGAACGCCGCGGCCACAACCGTAAGCGCCACGCTCGCCGTCATCGTCACGACAACGTCAGTCGACAGCTTTGTGGAGCCGGAGAGCACCGCGATTCCGGCCACGAACACTCCCGGGGCAAGCGCCAACGCCAACAATGCATCGGCTGCCAGGTGGACCAAGATCGTCGCGGCGACGATGTAGACCGCCTGTGCGGCGGCGAAGGTCGTCAAGCCCCCTTGCCAGTCGCCAAGCCCGACGCCAATCGCGCCCGTTGCCACCGCTCCAAGAACCGAACCAAAGAGGCACCGGCGGAGAAAGCCGTTGACGGCACCCGAACCGCTGCGCTCCAGAATGCGATACGCCAAGACCGAGATCGCTTGGCTCGCAGCCCAGCCGCCGATGGTGACCGCGATCAGGATCGCCGTCGCCAGGCGGGAGGAAAACGCCTCTTGCACCGCCAGGTAGAAAACGCCCGGGAGGGCGAACAAGGCGCCCCGGCCGATGCATCGCGCGGACGGCGTCGCGGCCGCGGCGGACCTGGCGTCGCTGACCCGCGCACGCAAGGGCACGCGTCGGTGCAGTGCCTCGGCAAGGTCGAATACGTCGTAGCAGTCATATCGCTCACGCGCGATCGTGTCGTTCACGCCGGCTGACTCGAGTGCAGCAGCGATCTCGAGCGGATCGACCGCGCTGACGCAAACGTCATCGAGGGAACGCGAAAGCTGATCGATCGCCGCGCGCGACCGCTGTTCAGAGCCGTCGAACGCGTCCTCGCCCAGC
>JANOKQ010000236.1:0-1759 GCA_031419375.1 Acidimicrobiaceae bacterium | reverse complement strand
GCGAGAACGTGAAGATCGAGCCGGCCGCGATCGACGGCACGAGCAGCGGCATGATCACGCTGCGGAAGGTACGCGCCGGGCGCGCCCCGAGATCGCCGGACGCGTCGAGCAACGACTCCGGTAGGCGCTCCAGCCCGGAGTAGATCGGCAACACCATGTACGGCAGCCACAGGTAGGTGAGTGACAAGACCACGGCCACATACCCGTAGCCCGGCGTGTAGCCGAACGTCGCTTCGAGGAACCCGCCGTTGGTGTCGATCCCGAACGGAGACGCGGGCCGCAGCATCGCCTTCCACGCGTAGGCCTTGACGAGGTACCCGGCCCACAGCGGGAGCAGCATCGCCACGACAAGCCCGCGGCGCGCCCAGCGGGGGACGATCTTGGTGATACAGAACGCAACCGGGAGCGCGATGACGAAACACAACACCGTGACCGCGATCGCCAGGCCGACGCTGCGGGCCAGTGCCTCGAGGTACTCCGTGCGCGAGAACGCAGCGCGAACGTTGTCGGCGGTGACATCGCCGGTGGGCTTCTGCGACCGCGGGTCGAGGCGGAACATCGCCGCAGCAACGAGCAGCACGAGCGAGGAGAGGTAGACTACCAGCAACCACAGCACCGGTGGCCCGAGCAGCGCACCGAGCGCGATCCACCGGCGCCGGAACGATCGGTTCAGGGCGCGACCGAACCGGGGGGACGCGCTGGTCCCCCCGGTTCCGTCAGCGGATGTGGCGCTCAGCTTCGGAGGGCTGTCCAAGCATCGACCCATTCGGTGTATGGCACGCAGGCCACGTCACGACCGTCGAGGCATTCCTCGGTGGCCGTGGTCCAGTACCACACGTCTTCCCAGAAGGCTTCGTCTTCGGCGTGGAAGATCTCACAGTGATCGGGGCTGGACGTGAGGCCGCACGATTTGGCATTCGACGGTGCTTCGCCGAACCACTCGGCAACCTGAGCATTGGCCCACGGCGACGCGATCCAGTCCATCCACAGGTACATGCAGTTCGGGTTCGCTGCTGCCGATGCAACCATCCACGTGTCAGACCACCCGGTCGCACCTTCCTTGGGCTTCACCGCATCGATCGTGGCTCCGTTGGCTTGGGCGAGGTTGACGATCACCTGCCAGGTGGTGCCGGCCAGCACGGTGCCACCTTCGAGCGCAGCCTGTTGATCGGTGTACAACGCCCAGTACTGCCCGGTGATGTCAGCTTGCGCCTCGAGGAGCGTGATCGCTGCGGCGAACTGCGTCTCGTCGAGTGCGTAGGGGTTGGTGATGCCGAGATCGGGCTGCGTGGCCATCAGGTACACCGCCGCGTCGGCGATGTAGATCGGGCTGTCGTAGACCGAGATCGCGCTATCGGCAACGGTGCCACCGTCGAACATCACGCTCAACGAATCGGGCGCTTCGGGGAACGCTTCGGTGTTGTACACGAGCAGGTTCGCACCCCGGCCGTGGGGCATGCCGTACGGCTCGCCATCGACCGAGTTCCATGGCCGCAACTTGAGTCCCTCGAACACATCGGCGTAGCTCGACAACTTGTCGACATCGATGGCCGCCACGTCACCGCCGGAGATGAGCCGCTGGGTCGCGTCGCCGGATGCCGACACACCGTCGTACTCACCGCTTTGCATCAACTGCACCATCTCGTCGCTGGAGTTGCCGAGCTTGGTGTTGACCGCGCATCCGGTGAGGTCTTGGAACGGTGTGACCCAGTCGTAGGCGGGATCGGTGGAGCCGTCCTCCACGTAGCCGGCCCAGGCC
>JANOKQ010000235.1:0-1553 GCA_031419375.1 Acidimicrobiaceae bacterium | reverse complement strand
GGGCTGCTCGACGTGGTCATCGACGGCTACTTCAACACCGTCGAGTCGTTCGACGACTTCTTCGACACGATCAGCGAGGGCCTCTTCGCCGACGAGCCCCTCGACCCAGCCCAGCAACGCAGCTGGTTCGAGATGCGACGCGCTCTCGTGCGCTTCCATCGCCACGTCGTGCCCATGCGCGAGGCCATCAGCGGGCTCATGCGACGGGAGCACTCAGCGGTCTCCGCAGAGCTGTACCCCTACTATCAGGACGTGTACGACCACATCCTGCGCGTGAGTGAGTCGACCGACTCGCTCCGTGACCTCGTGTCGACCATCGTCGAGACCAATCTCAGCCTGCGCGATTACCGCCAGAACCAGATCGTCAAGAAGGTGACGAGCTGGGCAGCGATCATCGCCGTCCCGACCCTCATCACCGGCTACTACGGCATGAACGTCCCGTACCCCGGATCGGGTAACACCTGGGGAGTCATCGCCTCCACAGTACTCGTGGTCTTCTGCTCGATGACCCTGTACCTGAGCTTCAAGCGGCGAGACTGGCTCTGAAGAGTCCGGCCTAGCCGTGGCCATCTTCATGGCACTCTGCGCAGTGCCACCGCCGGCTGACTCCCACCCGTCACGTGTCGGTTCCCGGAGCTGACCGGTTCGCGGGCCACATCCAGTCCCGCACCTCGGGTGCGTCTTCGCCATGATCGCGAGTGAAGCGGCGCAGGCGGAGCCGTTCGTCGGACAGGTGCTGTCGGAGTTCAGCGGCTCGGGACCCGAGGCTCGGCACACGGTCGATCACGTCCATGGCGAGGTGGTAGCGGTCGAGGTCGTTGAGCATGACGATGTCGAAGGGCGTCGTCGTCGTGCCCTCCTCCTTGTACCCACGGACGTGCAGGTTTGCGTGGTTCGCGCGTCGGTAGGTCAGTTGGTGGATCAGCGACGGGTACCCGTGGTAGGCGAAGATGACGGGGCGGTCGGTGGTGAACAGCGCGTTGAACGCAGAATCGGCCAAACCGTGGGGATGCTCGCTGTCGGGCTGAAGCCGCATGAGGTCGACGACGTTGATGACACGAACCTTGAGGTCGGGCAGGAGCCGTCGCAGAAGGTCCGTCGCCGCGAGCGTCTCGAGCGTGGGGACGTCCCCGGCGCACGCGAGCACGACATCTGGATCACCGTCGTCGTTGGACGCCCAACCCCAGATCCCGATCCCGCGGGAGCAGTGGGCGACGGCCTCATCGATCGTGAGCCACGTCGGCGCCGGCTGCTTGCCGGCCACGATGACGTTCACATAGTTGCGGCTACGCAGGCAGTGATCGGCGACCGACAGCAAGCAGTTGGCGTCGGGGGGAAGGTATACGCGGATCACGTCGGCCTTCTTGTTGACCACATGATCGATGAAGCCCGGGTCTTGGTGGGAGAAGCCGTTGTGGTCCTGACGCCAGACGTGCGAGGTCAGCAGATAGTTGAGCGACGCCACCGGTCGGCGCCATGGGATTTCGCTGGTGACCTTGAGCCATTTGGCGTGCTGGTTGAACATCGAGTCGATGATGTGGATGAACGCCTCG
>JANOKQ010000234.1:0-10280 GCA_031419375.1 Acidimicrobiaceae bacterium | reverse complement strand
AGACCCACAGCGGGCGCTGGATCGGCTTCCGCCAGCCCGTGTTCCGGGTCAACGCCGAAGCCGAAGGCCGGCCGGTCCGGCGAACGTGGGAGGCCAACCCGGGCGAGGTGTGGGAAGAGAACGAGTTCTGGATCGATCTGTCATGGAAGATCGATCCCGACGGCGCGCTCGGCATCCGCCGGCACTTCGAATCCGACGAGCAACCCGGCGAGCCGCTCGGCATCGAGGAGTACTACGGCCGACTGTTCCGCGACTCAGTCCCCGGGCTCCCCGACGCCGCCGCGGCCGAAGGGCTCACCCCGCTCGCGTTCATGCGCAAGTACGGCGCGTTTGCGATTCCCGGCAACCAATACGCCGTCCACGAACGCGTGGTCACCGACGAGGAGATCACCAAGGCGACAGCCAGAAAAGACGACATCGGCGTGTACCGCGTGCCGGGAACAGCCGGCTCCCACGACGCGCTCACCGACATCGCGGGGCACATGCCCTTCATCGGTGACGGCTCAATCGGGGTCGACATCGACGGTGTCGCCCGCTTCGGTTTCCCCACACCGTCGCGCAAGCTGGAGATGTACTCGCCGATGTTGCGCGATTGGGGCTGGCCCGAGTACGTGATGCCGGGGTTCATCAAGAGCCACGTGCACTGGGAAGACCTCGACATGGACGCCGGCGAACGGATCCTGTTGCCGACGTTCCGCCTCCCGACGTTGATCCACACCCGCTCCGGGCAGGCCAAGTGGCTGGCCGAAATCAGCCACTCGCACCCGATGTGGGTGCACCCGTCCGATGCCGAGAAGTTAGGCATCGAGATGAACGGGCTCGTGCGGATCACCACCCAGATCGGCTACTTCGTGATCCGCGCGTGGCGCACCGAGGGCATCCGCCCCGGCGTGGTCGGCGTGTCGCACCACATGGGCAGGTGGCGGTTGGAGGAGAACACGGGAACGCCGCGGTACGCATCGGGAGTGGTCGGCATCAGCGGCCCCGAGATCGCCTACGGGGAGTCCAATGCGGGGCCGAGCGCTGACGGTACGTGGCGGATGTGCCAGATCCAGGGCGTGACGCCGTTCGAATCCACTGACCCCGATAGTTCGCGGGTGTGGTGGAGCGATGCCGGGGTGCACCAGAACCTCACGTTCCCGGTGCAACCCGATCCGGTCTCTGGGATGCATTGCTGGCTGCAACGGGTGACCGTGGCTCCGGCGCAGGCCGACGACAGCTATGGCGATATTGCCGTCGACACCGGCAAGTCGACCACGGTGTACCGCGAGTGGCTGGCCAAGACACGGCCAGGCCCCGGCCCCGGTGGCCTGCGCCGGCCGCTGTGGCTGGCCCGACCGGGAAAGCCGCAAGCCGCGGCGTACGCCACGCCGCCGAAGACCTGGCCTGCGCCCACGTGAGGCCGGTGCCAGAATGGCCGTCGGTGCCGAGTTCCATGCCAGCCGCCAGATCGAGGCCAGCCATCGGTCAGGACGGGCGATGACGGGAGATCTTGCGCTGCTGGCAGACCGCCGGGCCGGCATTGCCGCACTGCTCGGGACGCTGCTGCTGGAGGAGCCCGGCCCGCACCTGGCCGACCTCGTGTCGGCAGTGCCATCGCTCGGTGCGCTTGCCGACGGCGACCCGGCGCTGCTTAGCGAGTACGAGCGGGTGTTCCTGCGCGGGGTGCCGCTCCACGAGAGCGTGTTTCGCAGCGACGACGGCCAACAGGGCGGCGAGCACGTCTCGGTGCTTGCGGCCAGATACGTTCGCCTCGGATTCGACGAGGCCCAGCAGGGCCGCTGGCGGGTTGCCGGCATTGACCATCTGGGCCTGCACCTGCGATGCTTCGCCGAGTTGTGCCGGGCCGAGGCGCAAGCATGGCGCAGCGGAACGCCCGACGAGGCGGTTGCGGCGGTCGAGGTTGAGCGATCGTTCCTCGCCGATCACGTAGCCCCGTGGGCGACCGTTGCGCTCGAGGCCGCCGAACACGTCGCCACCGGCGGGCCCTACCAGCCATTGCTTCACGCGGCCATCGAGTTCTTGGACGAGGAGTACAACCGGCTCCGCCCTGCACCGGATCTCGGTCGCGTGCTCGCCGCGACGGGCGATGACGGACAGCGAGCAGCAGCTGGTGCTGGTGCTGGTGGCACAGCTGCGATCGCGCTCGGCCCACACCGCCTCGCCCGTGTCCTGCTGGCGCCCGCAGCCTGCGGAGCGTGGATCGACCGGGACACGATTTCTGCGGCAGCCGCAGCTATCGGGGCGCCGTGGCGGCCACTCGACACCCGTGGCTCGCTGCGGCTGCTGATCAACTCGGCGCTCGACAGCGGCGAGCTCGCTTCGTTGCTCGGCCCGCTTGCACGGTCGCTGCGCGCCGCAGCCGATCACCACCAGGCCAGCGCACTGGCGTCACCCGGCAATGCCGATACGTCGCAGCGGTGGGCCTCGGTGGCCGGGGCGATGGCCGCTCGGCTGGAACGGATCGCCGCGGACGGACTTGCCGACAACCAATCCGGAGCGGCCGAGACGCTGACCGTCGCGGGAGTCGATACCGCGGAACTCGCCGACACGCTCGACCGGATCGTCGTCGAACTTCGCGCCAACGGGTTCACCGTCGACCGTCACGTCGACCGTCACGTCGACCGGCACGTCACCCGGCACGAACCTCGATGAGCTGGGCAGAGTTCTGCCTTGGCTTCGCCACGTCGGTCGTCGGTTCGCTCGGTGGGCTCGGCGGTGCAGTGATCCTCGTTCCGCTGCTGGTGCTCACCGGAACTCCGGCGCGGCTGGCGGCTCCGCTTGGCCTGGTGTCGGTCGCTGCCGGATCGTTGTCGGCTGGTGCTCGCCAACTCGACGAACGTGTCGTCAATCATCGCATTGGGGTCACCACCGAACTCTTCGCGACGACCGGCGCCGTGGTTGGGGCGCTGGGGAGCGGCCTGTTCGGCGATCGCGCGCTCGAGGTGATCCTGGCCGTGGTGGCGATCAGCGCAGCGATTGCCGGTGGACGACGCAAGGGCATGCGCAACAAACCTGATCCGTCCCTGACCGCCGCCGACGTTGGTGAGCATCAGCGGGCACTGTCGGGCGTGTACCAACTCGGTGCCGAGTTCGTGCCCTACCGAGCCCGTCGGCCGCTCGCTGCGGCTGGGCTGTTCACGGTGGCTGGCTTGCTGGCGGGCCTCGCCGGAGCGAGCGGCGGGTTCGTCAAAACCCCGGCGACCACCGAGGTGATGCACGTGCCGGTGCGAGTATCGGCGGCAACGACGACGTTCACAACCGGGATCACGGCCGCGGCCGGTTTGCTCGTGTTCGCGATCCAGGGTCGAATCGATCTTGCCACGGCGGCGTCAGTGTGTGCGGGAGCGATCCTCGGCGGTCGCGTGGGCGCGGTCTTGCAGTCGCGGTTGTCGCCGCCACAGGTGCGGCAACTCCTCAGCGTGGTGCTGGTGCTCGTCGGGGTGCTGTTGTTGGTGAGGCCGTGAAGTTCGAAGTCGCGCCCATCGTCGATCCGCCCGTGAGCGGGCTCGCAGTGATGCTCAACGTCGCCACCGTTGCCGCGCTCGCGTTCGCTGTGGCCGGCGCGTTCGTACCGGGCCAGGCGTGGCTTGGCGCGATGGCGATCGTCACGATCATTGCGGTTCCGCTGGTCCGAGTGGCGATGTTGGCCTGGCATTGGTCGAGGCGCGGCGACCGGCGCTACGCCGGCTTGGCCGTCGCCCTGTTGCTGCTGGTCGCAGTTGGCGCCCTGGTCGCCGCGGCAGGGTGAGCAGCCGCACTGGCAGACTTGGACCATGCATGAACACGGTCGGGTGCATCGACACGAGGGAGTGATGCGCCGCGGGATCATTCGCTGCTCGGCCGCAGCCGTGCTGTTCGGTATCTCGGCGCCGGCAGCATCACGGCTGGCCGGTGAGATGGGTGCGTTCACCCTTGCCGGGCTGCTGTACCTGGGCGCTGCCGTGGCGGTGTCACCCGTACTGGTTCGCGTGCGTCCCTCCCGTCGAGCGATCCGGCGCGGGGCGTGGCCGCTGTCGGTCGCGGTGGTGCTCGGTGGGGCGGTGGGGCCGGTGCTGCTGGCGACCGGCCTCGGCTTCACGCCAGCGGCCACTGCCTCACTGTTGTTGAACCTCGAGCTGGTGTTCACCACGTTGCTGGCCGCGCTGGTCTTTCGTGAACACGTTGGGACCCGTGTCGTCGCCGGCACGGTGATGGTGGTGGTCGCCGGAGGTGCGCTCGGCTGGTCGGGCGACGCCGATCTGCGCTGGGGTGCGCTGCTCATTGCAGGGGCGTGTCTGTGCTGGGGAATCGACAACTGCGTGACGGCAACGCTCGACGAACTCGCCCCGGCGCACATCACGTTGGTCAAGGGTTTTGTTGCCGGGGGAGCGAACCTGGCCATCGGCTTGGTCGTGGGTTCCGCTCCGGGTGGCTGGGCAACGCTCGCCGCGCTGGTGGTCGGCGCATTCGGGTATGGGGCCTCGATCACGTTGTGGGTGGCGGGGGCGCGCGAGCTCGGCGCGGCCCGCGGTCAGCTTGTGTTCGCCACGGCTCCGTTCGTCGGGGCGGTCGTCGCGTGGACGGTGTTCACCGAGCCGGTCGTCGGCCGTCAGGTGGTGTCGCTGGTGATCGCTGCCGCTGGCGTGAGCATGGTGCTGCGCAGTGACCACCTTCACCAGCACGCCCACGGACCAGTCGAGCACGACCACGACCACGACCACGCAGACGGGCACCACGATCACGGGCACCACGATCACGAGCCCCGGCAGGCCCTCGCGCGGACCCAGCCTGTCGATCTTGTCGACGCGGCAGGAACCGGGTTACGGCACCGGCACGTTCACCGGCACAGTCCGATGGTCCATGCTCACCCTCACGTTCCCGATCTGCATCACCGCCACGACCACCCCGACGCGTGAGCGCCGGTTACGTCGGTCGCCCCGGTCGCGCCGTTCGCCCCTGTGCGTCAGGTGCGGTCCTGCCAGGTGCACACGCACGCTTCGTTGCCCTCGACATCGGCAAGCACCCAGAACGCCCTGGCGTGCTCGTCGCTGACCAGGTGGCCGCCCGCGGCGATGGCCGCAGCGACACGCGCGTCGGCTTCGTCATGGGCGACGGTCACATCGAGGTGCACGCGGTTGCGTTGTGGTCGCTCGGCGTCCATCTGCTGGAACCAGATGGACGGGCCGATCCGGAGGGGGTCGACGACCTCGTCCGACGGCGCTCCGGAGGGTGAGGGGCGACCCTCGGCGTACCCGAGCACGGCCGCCCAGAACGGCCGGATCGCGTTGATGTCCATCGCGTCGATCGCGATCTCCATCGTCGAGCCCGTGGGTGGCTCGGCGGTGAGCCCCGCCGCGGTGGCGAGCGCGGAGATGGTGCGCGCCAAGTCGACATCGGCGTCGGTCAACCCGCGCGTGGCATGGGTGGTGATCGCGACGTGGACCACGCCGGGGTAGCGCAGGTCGATGTCGGGATGATGCCGAGCGGTCTCGGCTGCATCGGCAACGTTGTTGATGAAGGCCGCCGCAGCCGGGAAGCTCGTCGCCCGGTACCTGGACTCGACCCGCCGCAGCAGCACCCGCCAATCGGAGAGATCGGCGTTCGCGCTCAGCTCGGCGGAGGTGACATCGGTGTACATCCCCGGAGCGTACCGAAATGTGTCGCGGGGCTGTTCGCCCCAAGCGGGGTTGCGGGGTGCGACGAACGGCTCACGGCTGGCCAATCTCATCGATCAGGCCCCACGCGAGTGCCGTCGTGGCGTCGATGGTGGTCCCCATTAGCGCCAGCAGCGCCGTGCGGTGACGGCCGATGCGGCGCGGCAGGCTGACCGTTCCGCCGGCACCCGGAATCAAGCCCAGCGAGACCTCCGGGAGCGCGAACCGGGTGGCCGGATGAGCACGTACATGGCCGGCGAAGGCCGCCAGTTCGATGCCCGATCCGAGGCACGCGCCATGCACCTCGACGACCAGACGGGGGCTCAGCCGGGCGACCAGCCTGGCCGCGCTTCGGGAGAGGCGGATGACGTGTGCGCTGGCCGGATCGGATCGGGAACCGAACTCATCGAGGTCGCCGCCGCTGCAGAACGATGGCCCGTTGCCGCGCAGCACGACCCGCAACGAATCGTCGGCCACCGCCACGAGCAGCGCGTCGATGAGGGCATCACGTGTCGGGGTATCGAAGGCGTTGTGACGGCCTGGGCGATCGAAGGTGATGGTGAGGGTGTCGTCGCGGCGCTGCATCAGCACGGGCGCGCCGGTGGGCGTCTCGGCCGCGGTGCGAACCGGGGTGCCTTGACGCCACGCGTGGAACTCGGTGCCGGCCTGCAGGGCCGAGTAGGCGAAGCTCTCGGCCACGAGCCCGGCGCCGACCGAGCGTGCCTCGCCACCGCGCAGCAGCATCGCCAGCGTCGTGGCTGCAATCGGGTTGCCGAGCACCGTCGCGATCACCGCATCGAGGTGCTCGGGGTCGGGTAGTACATCGGCGAGTGAGGTGACGCCCGGATCGACGCCCGGGAATGCGAGCAGCACACACGGCAACGTCGCGATCTCGGCCCGCAGCAGCTCGATGCAGCCCACATGTGGGCCAGCGTTTTCGTCCACCGGGCTGTCCGCCGGGTTCTCCACCAGGACCACCGGCATCCCTGCGGCGACGCCGATCGTTTCGCCGAGGTCGCCGTGGCGGGCGAGGCCGCACAGTTCGGCGACACTGAACGAGGTGATGCTTGTCACCTGAGCATTGTCGCACCAGGGCCGGTGCCACGCCCGCTCGGCAGCGGGACCACCGACCTGCGGGAGTACTGTCGGTCTCCGCGGCGCCCGCTGGCAACACGTTGCTCGCTCACCTGAACGCCCGAGATCGGCCACCCGTGACGCAGCCCCACAACGAAACCGCAGCCGACACCGGACCTGAAGCCGAACCTGGCAACCGGCCCGGCGACACGTCGAACAGCCCGTCTCGGACCGTGCTCCGGATCGAAGCGTCGGGCGGGGTCGTCCTTGCCGCGGACGAGGCCGGCGATCCGGCCGACCCTGCGGTGTTGTTGTTCCACGGTGGGGGACAGACCCGGCATGCCTGGGGTGGGGCATTGCAGGCGCTGGCCAGCCGCGGTTGGCACGCACTGAGCTTCGACCTGCGCGGCCACGGTGACAGCGATTGGTCGCCTGACGGCGTCTACGACCTCGACCGGTTCTCCGGGGATGTGGCGGCAGTCGCGGCACGGTTCTCACGACCGGTCCTGGTCGGCGCGTCGCTCGGCGGGATCTCGTCGTTGGCTGCCATCGGGGAATCGCCGACGCCGATCGCCAGCGGTCTGGTGCTCGTCGATGTTGCACCGCGAATCGAAGCCAGCGGCGTCAACCGGATCCGCGAGTTCATGGGCCTCGGCGTGGAAGGCTTCGATTCGCTCGAAGCTGTTGCCGACGCGGTGGCAACGTACCTGCCCAACCGGAAGCGTCCGAGTGACCTGTCGGGGCTGCGCAAGAACGTGCGCCAGCGCGACGATGGCAAGTGGGTGTGGCACTGGGACCCGAGGTTCTTCAACCGCATCGGCCAGGGAAACGACGCAGGCGAACCGACCGCCGGGCAACTCACGCCCTTCGACCGTCTTGCTGACGCATCGCGCAAGGTCACGGTGCCCACGTTGCTGGTGCGCGGCGGGGCGAGCGATGTGGTCAGCCCGGAAGGTGCAGCCGAGCTGCGCCAGCTCATTCCCCACGCCGAGACCGTCGATGTCGCTGGTGCCGGGCACATGGTGGCCGGCGACCGCAACGACCGGTTCAACGACTCGGTGATCGAGTTCCTCGAGCGGGTGATCAGGCCCGCGTGATGCCTGCCGGACCCCTGCGCTCGCTCGGGTCGTCCGGGCTCCACGTGTCGATCATGTCGCTCGGTTCGTGGCGCACGTTCGAACGGATCTCACGCGACGACGGTGCGGCCGTGATGCGAGCCGCCCGCGACGCGGGGATCAACTTCCTCGACGACGCCCGCTACAACGACGAAACCGGCACGGCACCGATCCCGACCGGCTATTCCGAGGTGGTGTTCGGTGAGCTGTTCCGGGCTGCAGGCTGGGTTCGCGACGAAGTCGTCGTGGCCAACAAGCTGTGGTGGGAGCACTGGCCACGCGAGGATGCAGCGGCCGAGCTCGACGGCTCGCTGGCCCGGATGGGCCTCGACCACGTCGATCTGATCTACGCGATCCGTCCGCCAGCGGAGCTTGCCATCAGCACTGTCGTCGAGCAGGTCGGTGGGCTGATCAGCTCGGGTCGTGCCCGCGCGTGGGGAACGGGGATGTGGTCGGCGGCTCAGCACCACGAGGCGCTCGATGCGTGCCAGGCGGCTGGTGTGCCCCCGCCCGCCGCGGCGCAGATGGCCACCAGCCTGGTCGACCACGATGGTCCCGACGACCCAGAGATGCGCCGCGCGTTCGACCGTGGTCCGATCGGACTTGTCGCCAGCTACGTGCTGGCGGGAGGCACGCTGACGGGCAAGTACGCGGCGGGTCAAGGGGCCGGCGGGGTCGGCCGTGCCGACGACGACGAGTCGCCGGTCATCGCCCGTGGCAAGCAGCTCGCGCCAGCGGTGGTCGAGATGGCGCAGCGATGGGGGATTCCTGCCTCGCACGTGGCGTTCGCCTATGCGTTCATGCATCCGAACCTGGCGAGCGTCGTGTTCGGGGCCAGCTCCGTAGCCCAGCTTCACGGCAACGTGGCTGCGTTCGCCAGCTTCGAAGGGCTCGATGCCGAACAACGCGCGGCGATCAGCGCGCTCGCCAACTGACCCCAGCGGCCTGCAACCACGATCGAGGAACGGGATCTAGGCGCCGGTCGGGTAGGCGGCGCGGCTGTGGGCCCGCTCGACGACCGTGTCCATGTTGGCGCGCAGCGTGTCGCTGCCGACCGTGGTGAACCCGCCGACGCGAGCGTGTTCGGCGTGGCGGCGGTACGCCTCGGCACGTGGCAAGGTCGCTGTGTCGTCCCAGTCGCGGCGCATCGTGGCGACCATCACCGGGTTCTGCTCGGCGATCGCTGCGGCCAAACCCATGCTGAACGGCATCAGTTGATCGGGTTCGACGACGTGGTTGACCAGGCCGATCCGCAGGGCCGTGGCCGCATCGACGAAGTTCCCGGTGAGCGACATCTCCTTGGCCATCGCCATGCCGACGCGGCGTGGCAGGTCGACCAACACCGGCCCCGGGTACACCCCGACGCGGAGGTGCGTATCGGCAAACACCGCGGCCGTGGAGGCAACCATGAAGTCGCAGGCCAGCGCCATCTCGAACCCGCCGGTCACCGCGGGCCCGTTGACCGCGGCGATCGTCGGGATGGTGGAACCAGCAACAGCACCGATGAACGGGGCCAGCTCGGAAAGCCGGTCGACCCCGAGGTTGAGCAGGTCGAGCCCGGCGCAAAACGCTGGGCCCTCGCCGGTGACGACGATCACCCGTGCGTCCTGGCATGCCGCAACGGCGTCGACGATGGCGGTGGCCATGTGGCCGTTGACAGCGTTGCGCTTGTCGGGGCGGTTGAGCCGCAGGACCGCAACGGAGCCATGCCGTTCGATCAGCACCAGCGGGACACCAGCGGTACTCACGGCATCCCCCCGTCGACCGCGAGCACCGCGCCGGTGGTCCAGCGTGACGCGTCGCTGGCGAAGTACAGCGCCGCGCCGACGATTTCGTCGGGCTCTCCCGGGCGTTGCATCGCGAAGCGGGCCTTGTGCTCGGCGGTCACCGCCTCGAGGTTCCAGGCCTTGCTGATGTCCGTGAGGAACGGCCCGGCCTGGATGCAGTTGACCCGCACGGTGGGCCCGAACGCGTGAGCGAAGCCGACGGTCATCGCGTTCAGCCCGGCCTTGGCCGCCGAGTACGGGATGATCGTCGCGTTCGGGCGCACGGCGCCGCCGCTGCTGATGTTGATGATCGAACCGCCGCTGCCGGCGGCCATGCGCGTGCCAACGTTGGCCATCAGCCGGAACGGACCCTTCAAGTTGACGTCGAACACCTTGTCGTACAGCGCTTCGGTGTGATCGGCCAGCGCACCGTACAGCGGCGACATCCCGGCGTTGTTGACCAGTACATCGATGCGCCCGAAGCGTTCGTAGGCGGCATCAACCAGGCCGTCGAGTTGGCCCCAGTCACCGACGTGGCAGGCGTAGGGGAGTGCGTGCCGATCGGTGGTCGAGGTGACCTCGTCGGCCACCGCCTGGCAGTTGTCGATCTTGCGGCTGGCGATCACCACGTGTGCCCCCGCCGCGGCGAACGCCAGCACCATCTCGCGGCCGAGCCCCCGTGAGCCACC
>JANOKQ010000233.1:0-2100 GCA_031419375.1 Acidimicrobiaceae bacterium | reverse complement strand
GTGGGCTTGGCGACTTGCTTGCGCCTCGGGATCTTGATGATTCCCTGACGGCTGGCGAAGGCGACGGCGACGGCGACGGCACGGTCGATGAGGCTGTGGATCTCCTCTTTGGCGCCGACGTCGATCCCGCGTGTCGGCTCGTCGAGCGCGATCACCCGTGGGTGTAGCCGCAGGCCGCGAGAGAACAGCACCTTCTGCTGATTGCCCCCACTGAGCGTCGCAATCGGTGCGGCACTGCTGGAGGTCTTCGTGCCGAGCCTGGCGATCCACTCGGTGGCCTCGGTTGCTTCGCCCGCATGCAGCAAGCGGCCGGATCGCACGTTGGGGCTCAGATCGCAGATCGTCGTGTTGGCCACCACCGAGAGCATGGCGAAGTTACCGAGGCGGGCCCGGTCGGCGGAGACGAACGCCATGCCGGCGTGCACGGCGTCACGCGGCGCGTACGGCGGGATCTCGGTCCCGGCGATGGCAACCGCGCCCGCTGCGGTCGGGATCTGGCCGGTGATGAGCGGGATGACGTGCTCGCGTCCAGACCCGGTGATGCCGGCCACGCCCACGACCTCGCCACCGCGCACGTCGATGTTGATCAGCGCGATGTTGCCGCCCGCCACGCCGGCGAGGCTCAACAACACGTCGCCGTGATCGACCGTGACTGTGCTGCGGCGACGTTCGACTGCGTGGCCGACCATCATCTCGATGAGACGTTCGTGATCGAGATCCCCGATGTCGACGGTGTCGACGTTGCGGCCATCACGCAGGACCGTGACCTCGTCGGCGATCTCGAACACCTCGTCGAGGTGGTGCGACACGTACAAGATCGCGACCCCGCGGGCTTTCAGTGTGCGCACCGCGCGGAACAGCCGCTGGACATCGGCACCGGGTAGCGACGCGGTCGGTTCGTCGAGCACCAGCAGCCGCGCGCCCTGTTCCCAGCCACGAAGCGCTCGTGCCAGTGCGACCGCAGTCTTCTGCGACGGTGCCAGCGAGCCGACGGGGCCGCGCACATCGAAGTCGTCGAAGCCAAGAGCGCACAGGTCGCCGATCGCCCGCTTCGTCTCCGCCTTCCAGTCGATGCGGCCGAAGCGGGTGGTGGTGTAGCCGCCGCCAAGCGACAGGTTCTCGACCGAGTCGAGCGAATCGACGAGGCCGAGGTCTTGATGGACGAAGCGGATGCCTGCTGCCTCGGCCGCATGACCGTCGCCGAGATGGAGATGGTGCTGGCCCTCGCCGTCGGCGTCGTGCATCCAGGCGACCGAATCGCCGGTCGGTTCGTGATAGCCGGCGAGGATCTTGATCAGCGTCGACTTGCCGGAGCCGTTCTGGCCGACGAGTGCGTGGGTCGATCCCGACCGGATGGTGAGGTGCACGTCGTCGAGCGCGACCTGACCCGGAAACACCTTTGACAGGTGCTCGATCGTGAGCAATGACTCCAAGATTTCCCCCTTGCATCCCCGTTGTCGCAACGGTACGGCGTCGTCGTTGCGGTTGCATCATGCATCAAGCGCTCGCGTAGCGTATATTAACCGAAGAATAAGTAATCGTCCCTATTCCCTTGGGGCGGTCAAATCCCAATGGGGGAACCACTGATGAAGAAGTCTGTCAAGGTCGCAGCGTTGCTGCTGCCGCTGATGCTCGTTGCGGCCGCGTGCGGCAGTGACGAGGAAGCCACACCGGCTCCGGCCGAGGAAACCGACGCCCCGAGCGTCGCCGCCACTGATCCGCCGGAGGCGGACGTCACCGAACCTGCAGCCGATGCCGATGCTGAGGGTTTGGCCCGCGCCCAGGCAGTCGTCGATAGCGCAACTGCACCGCCGGACAACATCGGCCCGACGGTCCCGCTCTCCGGTGTACCCGAGGCGAAGACGGTTGCCTGGCTCGAGTGTGAGCAACCGTCGTGCGCCGCTATCCGCCCAGGTTTCGAAGATGCGGCAGCCGCACTCGGTTGGGAGCTACTCGTCATCCCGGCTGGCAGTTTCGCCCAGGGTGAAGGCGTTCAGGCCGCACTCGATCAGGGTGCCGACTACATCGCCCACACCGGCTCGCCGCTGGCCAACGCCGAGGAGCAGATCGCCGCAGCGAAGGAAGCCGGCGTTCCGTACC
>JANOKQ010000232.1:0-3187 GCA_031419375.1 Acidimicrobiaceae bacterium | reverse complement strand
AACTGCCGCCGGTGGCTGCGGATCGCGTTCTCGTCGGAGTACTTCCATGCCGGCCAAAAAGTGCTGGTGAAGACCGGCTCGGGGGTTGCCACGATCGACGACCTGGCCGCACAGGGTGGAACGGTGTGCGCCCCCGAGGGCAGCACCAACATCGACGAACTGAGCAACGCGGCGAAGTACCCAGGCCTGGTGGTGATCGGCAAGGCCGACATCAGCGACTGCCTGGTGGCGATGCAACAGGGCGAGGCCGATGCCACCTCCGGCGACGACACCGTGCTCGCCGGCTTTGCCGCGCAGGACCCCAACACCGAGGTGGTCGGCGAGCGATTCACCGACGAGCCATACGGACTCGGCTTCAACCGCGATGACGTCGATCTCGTGCAGTTCGCAAACGCGGTGATCGAGCAGATGCGCACCGACGGGCGCTGGGCCGACATCTATCAGCGGTGGCTCGTCGACACGGGCGCGCTGCCCGGCGGTGTTGCCGAAGCGCCGCCCGCGAACCACACCAGGGTTGTACCGTGACCAACTCAGCGGTGGTGATCGCGCAGTGGGACGGGTGGTTGGAGCGTGCCACCGACCGGCTGTTCGAGCTGGACCAGCGAGTGGCCGCTGGCGGGACCGACGAGCTGCGGCTCGATCTGGCCGCAGCGTTTGTGTGCCGCAAGGCGATCTCCCATCGGGTCGAGGTAATGCGTGCCACCGGTTCGAGCGCCGCACCGACTGCAGCGGGAATGACTGCGGCGGGGCTGGCAGCTACTGAGCTGGCTGACGACCACGGCGCGATCGTGGCCGCCGACCTGTCATCGGCGGCGACGCTGCTCTCGGCGATCCTCGACCGGGTCGACGCGTCGCTCGGTGCGATCGAGGCTGGCCAGGCCGCTGCCGCCACCGACCGGGCCGGGGCTCAGGCCGACATCATGGTTGTCGAGCGCCTGTCCGCCGAGCTGGGGATGAACGTCGGCCGCGTCGCCGAGCTACGCAGGCGCCTCGATGACGCGATGTCGGTACCCGACGCGCTTGCCGGGGTGGCCGGTGATCTTGCTGTCTCTCGCGCCGAGTTGCAGGCGCTGGCTGCCGAGCGGGCTTCGCTGCTGGCCCGCTGGGAACAGATAGCCGCCGACCTTGCCCGGCTGACCGAACGAGAAGTGGAGGTGCGCGCCGTGGTCGCCACGTGCCGGGAGAAGGTGCTTCCGCTGCCTGCATTGGCGGTGCCGTCGGTGGCCGCGTTCGGTGCACCCGACACCATCGAGTCGCTCTCGGCGAAGCCATGGGCGGCGGCGCGGGCGATCATGGCCCCGTTCGTGAGCCGCCTCGACCGTGTGGACGCAGCGTTCGACGAAGTCGTCGAGCGCTACCGCGCGGTGCTCGCCCGGCGTGACGAGCTGCGCGGCCTGCTGCACGCCTACCGCGACAAGGCCGGCGGGCATTCGATGGCCGAGGATGCCGATCTCGAACGGTCGTTCAAAGCGGCCGAGGTGGTGCTGTGGTCGGCACCGTGCGACGTGGACCGCGCCGCCGGGTTGGTCGACGTGTACGTCGACGCGGTGAACCTGGCGGTCGCCGGCAAGGGGGTGCACAGGTGAGCGCCTGCACGCAGCCCGCTTGCTCCGGGACCATCGCCGATGGTTACTGCGACGTGTGTGGGATGGCCCCGAGCCTGACCGCCACCGTGCCCGGCACCAGCGGTGCGACGGGCGCGACGGCAGCGTCGGCGCGGCGCAGCACCGTGACCAACCGGCTCGGGATGGTGCCGCTCGGATCGGCGCGAAGCGCCTCGGGTAGCCGCCCCACCCGCCGCCTGGGCGCGTCACGGTCCAGTTCGCGCCTCGGCGCCGGTCTCACTCACGTGGCGGCGGTGCCGACCCGCGACCCGTTGCAGGCTTTGATGGATCCCCCCGCCGTGGCGGAGGACAAGCGCTTCTGCTCGGTGTGCCAGAGCCCGGTCGGACGATCACGCGACGGTGCGCCGGGTCGCGCCAAGGGCTTTTGCCCGAAGTGCCGCACACCGTTCGATTTCGAGCCGAAGCTGCGCGCGGGCACTCTGCTCGGCGGCCAGTACGAGATCGTCGGCTGCCTTGCCCATGGCGGGATGGGATGGATCTACCTTGCTCGCGACCGCAACGTGAACGATCGATGGGTGGTCGTCAAGGGCTTGTTGAACGCCGGTGATCCCGATGCGTTCCGGGCGGCTGTTGCCGAGAAGCAGTTCCTCGCCGAGGTGGAGCATCCGACGATCGTCGAGATCTACAACTTCGTGTCTGGCCCCGACGGGGCGTCGTACATCGTCATGGAGTACGTCGGCGGGCAGGCGCTGAACTCGCTGTTGAAGTCGCGCATGCAGGCCGCCGGCGGGGTGTTCTCGCCCCTGCCGCTGGAGCTCGCCCTCGCGTACATCATTGAGGTGCTGCCGGCGTTTTCGTACCTGCACGCGCTCGGTCTGCTGTACTGCGACTTCAAACCCGCGAACGTGATCCAGGTGGGTGATGGCATCAAGCTGATCGACCTCGGTGGGGTACGGCGAATCGACGACGACGTCACCCCCATCTACGGAACCGTTGGTTTTCAAGCCCCTGAGGTGCCTGCCGACGGCACCAGCGTCGCCAGCGACGTCTACACCATTGCCCGCACGCTGGCCGTGCTGGTGTTCGAGTTCCGTGGGTCGCAGTCCACGTACGTCGACAGCCTGCCCCCGGCGGAGGACGTAGAACTGTTCGCTGAGAACGACTCGCTGTACCGGCTGCTGTTGCGGGCGACGGCACCGAAGCCTGCCGACCGGTTCGCGACGGTTGAGGAACTGGGCGTGCAGATGCTCGGTGTGTTGCGCGAGGTGGCGGCACGTTCGGCATCGGGACTGCCGACGCGGAGCACGCCGTCGGTGTCGTTCGCCGCGCCCCGTGTCGCCACGGCACAGCTCGAGTGGGGCGACCTCCCGCAGGCCCTGCCCGATGGCCACGATCCGTCCGCAGCCTGGCTGGACACGGTCACGGCTACCGATCCGGCGATGCGCCTGTCGTTGCTGGCCAACCCGCCGGAGGAGACGTCGGCGGTGACCGTCGCGCGGGCATACGCCTCGCTGGCGCTCGGCGATCTCGATGCTGTGCGCGGCGCCGCCGCCCAGCTGTCGCAAGCAGATCCGTGGGAATGGCGGGCGGTGTGGCTGCAGGGCCTCGTCGCGCTGCACACC
>JANOKQ010000231.1:0-3861 GCA_031419375.1 Acidimicrobiaceae bacterium | reverse complement strand
GCCAGCTCGAAATCAACTTCTCGGCGGCCGACCCGATGGTCACCGCCGACAACACCGTGTTGTTCAAAGCAACCGTGCGCGAGATCGCCCGCCGCCACGGCAAGCGCGCCACGTTCATGCCCAAGCCATTCGCCGGCCAGTCGGGCTACGGCATGCACGTGCAATCCAGCTTGTCGCGCAACGGCACCAACGTGTTCGGCCGCGGCGACACCCATGTGCTCAACGATGTGATGCGCCACTGGGTGGGTGGCCTTGTTCACCATGCGGCATCGATCAGCCTGCTGGGGATCCCCACCGGTAACGGCTACAAGCGGGTGCGGGCCTACTCGTTCTGCCCGACCCACATCCACTGGGGTGCCGACAATCGCAGCGTGATGTGCCGGTGCACCCTGGATCAGGGCGCGGCCAACCGGGTCGAATACCGCGCCGCTGGAGCTGATGCGAACCCGTACTTGATCATCGCCGCGCTGCTCGCCGCAGGTACCGACGGCCTGGAACGTCAACTCGATCCCGGGCCCGAGGCGACCGGTGATCAGTACGCCGATCCGGGCGCGCACACCGCGCTCCCAGCGTCGTTTGCCGACGGTGTTGCGGCGTTCGCCGGTAGCCCGCTTGCCGAGGCGTTGGGTGTCGCGTTCGCGGCGAACTTCCTTGCGATGACCGCCAACGAGCTCGCGCTGTACGAGACGAACGCCGGGGGTGACCCCGACGACGTGACGCCATGGGAGTTCGCCCGCTACGTCGAGTTCAGCTGAGCTGGTGATGTCGATGCGGCCCGCGTACCGCGAACCCGTGAAAGCAGACAGGTTCGGCGAACCGGTGGCCGCCGCCGACGCGGCCACGGTCGCCGTGTGGGATGCAAGCTTCGGGCAGCTGATCGATTTCTCGGGTGACCCGGTCGGCTCGCTGGCTGCGGTCAACGCCGCCGACGACGCGTTTGTGCTCGGCCCGGTGCTGTGTGCCGCAGCCCGCGTGCTCGGGGGATGGTCGCCGACGCATCCACTGGTCGTTACCGATGGGCGAAGGGTCGATGCTCGCGCCGCCACACCACGCGAGCGTGGTCACCGTGAAGCCCTCGCCTTGCTGGTGTCTGGCGAGTTCGGGCGCGCCGCGGCCCGCTGGGATCAGGTGGCCGCGGTCCACCGTCGCGACCTGCTGGCGATCAGGCTGGCCCACGATCTGTATCTCCACAACGGCGACGCGGATGGCCGACTCCGGTCGTCGGAGGCAGCCATTCGCAACTGGCAACGGGGCGAGCGCGGCTATGCCGCGGTGGCCGGGCAGCTGGCGTTTGCCTACGAGGAACTGGGCCGCTTCACCGACAGCGAACGTTGGGCCCGCCAGGCGCTCGATGCGGAGCCGGGCGATGCGTGGGCGCGCCACGCGCTGATGCATGTGTTCGAAAGCGAAGGCCGCCACGACGAGGCGCTGGAACTGTTGCATGACACGCGTGGCGATTGGCGCCAGCGCACGCTGTTCGCCAACCACCTGTGGTGGCACTACGCCCTGCGGATGCTCGCCAACGGCGAACCCGGGCCGGCGTTCGACGTGCTCGATCACCACCTCGGTACCGGGTCGGCGTTCGATCTGTGCGACGCCACGTCGCTCGTGTGGTGGATGGAGCTTGCCGGTCTCGACGTCGCCAACCGCTGGCTGCCGCTCGCCCGGCACTGGGCACCGGTCCGCGAGCGCCACCACTCGGCGTTCGTCGACGTGCACGCAGCGATGGCCTTCGCCGCAGCTGCCCGTGTCGCGCCGGATGACATCGCGCCGGATGACGTCGAGGCTGCGCGGTTTTGGGATGGGCTCGCGGCCAGCCACCTCCCGGTCGTCAGCGAGAACGACGTCACGTTCGCAACGGTGGTCAAGCCGCTCGCCGCCTCGCTGCGTGTGTACTGCGCCGGTGATCGCCGGGCTGCGGTGGCCGAGATGCGCGCCCTGCTCCCGCGGCTGCACCGCATCGGCGGCAGCGTCATCCAGCGCAGCATCATCGCCGCGACGATCAGCGCGAGCGATGCCGATTTTGTCCAGCAGGAAGGCGACCCCACGTGAGCCATGCTGCCGTCGACCTGGCCGATCCGCGATTGTACGACCATGGCATCCCCCACGAGGTGTTCGCCCAGGTGCGCAGGAGGCCAGGGTTGGCCTGGAACGCCGCCAATCCTGCGGCGGGTGACGCCAGTGGGTTCTGGGCTGTCACCCGCATGGCCGATCTCGTGACGGTTTCGCGCGACCACACCACCTACTCGTCCGAGCTGGGTCAGATCCAGATTTACGACATCGACGAAGACGTCCGCCGCCGGCGTGCGTCGCTGATCGACCTCGACCCACCCGTGCACACCCAACTCCGCCGCCTCGTCAACGCAGTGTTCACTCCACGCCATGTGCAGCGCTACGAATCGGCGATCCGCGAACGCGTCGTCAGCTCACTCGACCGACTGGAGGCCCACGGCGGCGGCGACTGGGTTGCGATGGTTGCTAAGCCGATCCCGATCGGCGTCATCTGCGACATCATGGGCGTCCCCACCGAGGATCACGACCTGATGGTCGAGATGAGCGACCATCTCGTCGCCGGTACGTCGGGTTCGGTGCTCGACCCCGCCGCGTATGGCAACACCATTCCCTTACGCGAATTGCCGTTCAACAGCCCGGCGGCATTCGGCATCGCCGATTATGCCTCCAACGCCCGCCAGCGGGTGCTCGCCTCGCCCGGCGACGACCTGCTCAGCCGGTTAGCGACAGTGGAGATCGACGGGGCGCGGCTCAGCGAAACCGACTACGTCAGGTTCTTCCAGGTGATGATCTTCGCCGGGAACGAGACCACCCGCGCGGCGATGGCGCACATGGCTCATCAACTGGCCACCTTCCCCGGGCAGTTTGCCCGGGTCGCGGGCGACCGCGGCGTGATGGACACCGCGGTCGAGGAGGTCGTCCGGTACTCGTCGCCGATCCTGTACTTCCGACGCACGGCAACGGTCGATACCGAGCTGTCCGGCACGCGCATCGCGACCGGTGACAAGGTGGTGATGTGGTACGCGGCCGCCAACTTCGACGAGGCCGCGTTCGGGGACGCGACCCGCTTCGACGTCGCCCGCCCACGAGTGCCAGCCAATTCGGCGTACGGGGGCGGGGGCGTGCACTTCTGTCTCGGCGCATCGTTGGCCCGCCTCGAGCTCGGCTTGCTGCTCGGCGAGGTGCTCGACCGCGGACTGGTCATCGAGGCCGACGGCGAGCCGGAGTTCGTCCGCTCGAACTTCGTCAACGGGATCGAACGCCTCGACGTCCGGGTCCGGCGGCGATGAAGCCGTTGACCGGGCTGCGGGTGATCGACGCGGCGACGATCCTCGCCGGCCCGTTCGCGGCCTCGATCCTCGGTGAGTTCGGTGCCGAGGTGATCAAGGTTGAACAGCCCGGTGTCGGCGACCCGATGCGCCATCTCGGCACGGTCGGTCCGCAGGGTGACACCTACTGGTGGTGGAGCGACACGCGCAACAAGACGAGTGTCGAGATCGACCTGCGCACCCCGGAGGGAGCCGAGTCGATGCGCGACCTGGTTCGCCACAGCGATGTCCTCATCGAGAACTATCGCACCGGCACGATGGAGGCGTGGGGCCTCGGGTACGACTCGTTATCGGTGATCGCTCCCCGCCTCGTGCAGTTGAGCGTCAGCGGGTATGGCCGCATCGGTCCGTTGGCCGATGCGGTCGGTGTGGCTCGTATCGCCGAGGCGTTCGCGGGGATGAGCGATCTCACCGGCGACCCCGCTGGGCCGCCCGGTCTGTCGGGGTCATCGGCGCTGGCCGACTACATCAGCGGCGTGTACGGCGCGCTCGGGGTGATGCTCGCCCTGGAGGCGCGGCG